>NZ_NXBA01000085.1:0-15426 GCF_002383835.1 Campylobacter sp. 107 | reverse complement strand
TTAAAAAAGATTTTAAATTTATGCAAATTTTAGGTTTAGACAATGCTTATTTGGTAGCTCTTAGAAATAAAGTAAGTATATTTGGAAGAAAAAGTGAAACTAATCTTAATTATTTTTATCTTGCTTCTAATAGCACTACCAATTTAAACGAAATGAATAATTTTATAAGCATTATGGATAGATATATCATTTTTATTAACAAAATAGATGCATTGCCTGACACTTATGCACTTATGAAAATAGCCTTTAATGCTGATTATTTTCTTTTTAATTTAATCCCATTTGCTTCAAGCCTAGATAAAAACTTTATGTGTTCTATACCTCAAAAAGAACAGTTATTAGAAAATATGATTAATTCTTATAAAAAAATGAATTTATTATATAAAACAAAACTAAAAACCGAAATTCAAGAAATGATATACCCAACAATATATGAAGCAAAAAGATATAATTATTTCATAAATATTGCTAAAGGAAGATTAAATGCATGCGGAAAATAATTTAAGTCCTGAAGATAGACAAGGTATAGAAAATGCTGTGCTTGCTAAAAAAGATATAATACCGAATTGGATAGCAAATTTTAATAGACAAGATATAGAAGATTTACAGAAAAAAATAGAAAATGCGAGTGAAGATGTTGGGAGATTTTCTAATATAATCAATTCCTACTCCAAGCAATATCCTACTTTAGAACCAATAGCAAGAAAAATAAGAATAATAACCAAACCAACAGAAAACACTTTAAAAATTATGGATTATTCTTTAGAATATGTCCTTAATGGCGAAAGGTCGGTAGTTATTAAAGCTATAGCTGAAGGGGTTGAAACTATTGTTTATACAGTTGGTATTTCTGCGACTGCAATTGCAGCTGGAATTGTGAGTTTGGTTGGTATATTATGTCCAGATTCAGCACCTTTGGTAGCATTTGGTGCCTTTGTAATATTCACTCAAGGAGAGGAGCTGAGTTACTATATATCACAAAAAGCTAAAGAAATAATAATAAATTTTTTAAATCCAAAAATACAATATTTTCCACAAACTATCCATCTGGGCAATGGACAATATTATAAAAATGATAAAAATATAGATGAAATATTCAACAATATATACGAAGTCCTTGGTTTCTCCCTCTTCACTCCACGCCCCTACCCTAGCTATTCAAAACAATACGAACTTGCTCTAGCAAAGAAAAAAGAACTTATAACTAAAACAAGTATAGCTTCTACAACTTACAATTTTATAGATGAAGAATATTTAAAAAACATACAAGATTTAAAAGAACAAGAAAAAATCATTGAACAAGAAGAACAAAAATATCATTTTGATTTAAAACTTTATAAAGAAGATAATAGAATAAAAAATGAAATTTTTAATTCTTTATTTAAATCTTTAAATGAAAAGCTAAGCTTTCAATTAAAACAAGAAAAAAATACTTTTTTAAATTCCAATCAAGGCTTAAGTATTATTGCTAATAAACAATACCTACTAAAGACTTTAAACTTGCAAGATATCAACAACATCAACATTGATTCAAAACCCTATCTATTAAAAGCTTTATATTTTTGTGAAGATTATGTTTTATATGATAAAGATAAGCAAGCTTTATTTGATGAAAACACAATAAAAGAATTAGAATTCAACTCTAGCTTTTATACTATCTTTATCTCTCATAAAAACAAACTAAATGATACTTATTTAAATGCAAGAAAAGAACTTTATAAAAGTATTGATGAATTTAAAAGACTTGGTTTTAAAGATTTAGAACATGCTTATCAAACTTATATGAGTTCTTTTGTTATCAATGAAGAATTAAATAACAAAGATAAAACAATCAATAAAAATGAAAATAAAGAAATAAATAAAAACTTAAATCAAGAAAGTGATACAAAAGAAAGTATAAATTTCAAAGAACTTTCTTTAAATTTAAATCAAGAAAACAATACAAAAGAAAATACAGACACTATAATAAAAAACACAAATTTTAACAATGAAACTTCTTTAAAAATAAAACAAAGCAATACTATTATAGATGATACAAAAGAAGATTTTAAGATTGTATCTTATCACCTTAAAAACCTAAGCCACTTCATCTTAGAAAACAAAGATAAAAATAAAAAGCTTATATTTTTTGACAATGCTTCATCTATGTCAAATCTTTTGCATCTTTATGAGAACAATTGTGATATATTTGTTAAAGATGAGTCATTAATCGATATAGCTTTATTAGAACAAAACTATAAGCTAGATTTTAATAAACTAAAAACAAGAGTATTTTTTTATGAAAAACTTCTTTTAGGTGCAAAGGAAGATGAAATTTTTTCTTTCAATGATGAAAAAATAAATTATTATCTTAAATATGATGAGAATAATTTATATGCTTTAAAAGATTTAAACATTACTTATGATTATTATCATTGTAAGATTAAAAACTATGTTTTAGCTAAAAATAGTTTAAATATAAAATTAGAACCTAAAAAGATAAGCAAGCACTATGCTTATGATGATTTAAACCATCAAGATCTAAATTTAACCCACAATAACACTAGCATTATAAACAACACTGCTACTTCAAATTACATCAGCCTTATCATACAAGATGAGCATGGCAAGGCTATTGATAATGCTAGCATTAGTATAAAAGGGTATGATCATGAAAAACTAATCAAGCAAAGCGTATTAAAATTAAAAACTAATAAAGAAGGTAAGATAAGATTTGATAGAGAAAAAGACTTTAGTAATTGTCATAGTTTTAAAGTTAGATTAGAAGATAATAAAGCTTATTTAGCCAAACCCTTACAAGATAGCAAAAGAATATTTAATAATTATATCAATCATAAAATAGGACTTATACTTAGGTTTAAAAATAAAGATTATTTTAAATATGATGGTTTTTATTTACATCATTTTAAAGGAAAAGATTTAATAGCTTCTTATATGGCAAGAAGTGGAGTAGCTAAAGCTGATAATTTAAAACCATCAAATAAACAAATTGCTTTTAGTTTTTATCAAGATATAAAAGATAAAACTACCAAGAAAAAAGCATATTTTTACTATGATGATGAAAGTATTAAAGATAAATTTGGAAGCTTACCTGAAGGAAAGTATTATTTTAAAATCAATGAGATTAATTACAACAAACAACCTGATTTTTTAAAAGATTATCCTTTTAGTATAGGCAAAACTTGGGGAAAGTATTGTGTTAGATTATACACAGATAAAGAATGCTCTAAAAGTTTTAAAGAAATAGAAATTTCAAATCCAAATGATGAAAAAGGAAAAAGCAAGAATAAAGAAAGTATGAGTAAGGGGGATTTGTATCTTTATAACATTAATGAAAAGGGAGAATTTGGCAGCAATGGCAGCATAGGAATAGTTAATGGGGTATTGTTTGAAGATTTATTAAAGCATTTAAGTTATATTGTAAATGAAGAAGAATTGCTTTGCGAATTAGAAGTTAAATACCCCCAAAAACGAAACAATAAAATTGTATTTGCAAAAGAAATAAAGGATAGATAAATGAATAGCATAAGCTCTAAGGAAATATACGATCTTAAAGCTCCGTTTGCACCAGGAACATATATAGAACTTTTCTTAGAGAATAACGACGATATACAAAGAAAATGGGGTTTTTTTGAATGTGATAGTCAAGCTAAAATGCAATTATTATTTGTATCGGATGATTATTTGCAAAGTTTTGATAGTTTTAGTACTTTAGTTGATATTGATGAAGATGGAGAATTGGAGTGCAATGATGATTACAATGCAACTTTAATTGAACAAGAAAATACAAATAAAATTGGCTTTTCTCTTCCTCTTTATAGAACAAAAGAAACTAAATTTGAAAAATATTATATTGTGGTATTTGCTTATGAGGGCGAAATGCCGACTTTACAAGATCCTTATGTGATCATTGATATGAGTTTTAGAGTGGGTATTGGAGAAGATGATAATGTTACTAATGGTGTTAATCTTGCAAATTATCCCAAAAATATTCAAGAATGGAACCAAATATCACACATACAAAGTGTTTGGGATGCTGTTAAATTTTTCGAATGTCTATCTAAAAAAATAGGTGATACCTTTACTATTATGAGAGAAAATTTCTTTTCATTCTGTAAAAATAATCCTCAAATAGCAGGAAAAATTGCTTATATTTACTATAGATTTGACCTAGGTAGTCAATCTTTCATAGATAGCGTGGAAAATGATTTCAAAGACTATCAAAGAGATAGAGATTTTTATTTTCAAACTTGTAAAGATGTTTTGCTAAATTGCCCTATAGAAAAAAACAATCCTAAAACATTGAAAGAAAAATATGATGAATTGATGCAAGGTAAAAAATTGGATATAGCAATTTATAAAAATTTAATTAGTAAGATTGCAATCGCTATATGTGAAAAATTAGACTTAAATTTAATAACAAAAAATGGTGAAATAGATTTTTTCCAAGGAGATGAAGAAGAATGGGGAGAATATTACAAAAGACGCATACGTGTTAATGAAAATAATCTGCATGATTTAAAAGAAATAATAAAAACTATGATTCACGAGATTAGACATTTTTATGTTGAAACTTATTATTATCCAGGACAAGGTATTTTAAGAGGATATTTGTTTTATGCACATGGATTCTCTATAAGCGATGATTATAAAATTTTATTTGATGGTTTTTATAAATTTGATGACAAAGAAAGGCAAGAAAATGCTTACGAAATACAACCAAATGAAAGAGATGCAAGATTTGTCGAAAAAATAATAGATTTTCTAGGCTAAAGAATGAAAATTAAACTTCCTGATTTAAAAAAATATGCTTTTAACAATAGATTAGATAAAACCATATATCTTGGCATAGAAACAAATATTTTATGTGTTGAGGATAGAATAAACGATATTTCAAATTTCTATAGTAGTAAATATAATAAAAAAATTAATGATTTAACTGCTATTTTATATATAGGAAAGGTAATATTTCAAGAAGAAAAAAACAACTTGTTTCCAAAATTTATAGCAAGTAATTTTGATATTAATTTTGAAAAATTAAATAATTTTTGGCTTAATGAAATAATAAACAACAAAGTGCAATATTTCAGGCAAAATAATAATATAATCTTATCCAAAGAACAAATTTACTCATATTTTGATGATTTGCATTCCAAAAACATCAACTTAATTAAAAATTATTTTAATAAAATTTATGAAAATAGTGGCATTACTGCTTTAATCTATAACAAAAACAACCATAAAAACGATATATTAAATCAACTTGATACACTATCTAAACAAGATTATAAAATTACATTTAACGATGAGCTTTTTTACGAATATTTAGTTTGGAGTCTAAATGACTTTTTAATTCCATATTTTTCTGGTAAATTTCAAGATGAAAATGAATTACTTTTTAATGCTGGTGCTTACACTACATATAAAGAATTATATCAAAAACAAATCAATCTTATACCAAATCCTTACTATGGAGAAAATTCTAATATCCCTTTTATTGATTTTTTCTATACCAATATAAACCCATTAAAATATGGGGTGGGTTATATCGAAGGTTATTTAAAATTTTTCAAACACTATCCAAATTCAAAGTTCCTTAAAAAAATGCCTCCAATAAAAGGATATAAATTCTATAGCCCTAATATTAACCATGATGGTAAAATTTTATCTTCCAATAAAAGAAAATTTTATTTTTCTCTAGCTGAAAATCCTCAAATTTTTATTTATTTTTTTCAAAAATATTACCCAAAAATTTGTAACCTTCCAAAACATTGGAACGAAATTATGTTTCAAAAGTTAAAATTAAACATTCCAAACAAAGAGTTATAATTTTTCTATATTCTTAATCAAACTGCTAATATTAGAATCGATTTTAATATTATGAGTTTGCAAATCAAAAATTGCAAAAATGAAAAAACCTAAAATACATCCAATAGGTATAACAACTAACGCAAATTTCATAAATCTGCGTTGAAAATACTGCCAAAATTTTTCCCTATTAACTCCATTATAAGCCTTATCAAAAGCTGTCTCATCTGTTAAATTTATAAGAGGAGTTAAAGCCGATGCTATATTGTTGCAAAGATAAATAATTTTTTCCTCAACATCTTTTTCATGAGAATATTTTCCTCTATATCCTAAAATCAAGCAAACATATATGAATTCCAAAAAATCCTTATTTTTGGATGGATTAGACAACCAAGAAAGCGCTATATCGTAAAAATTATCACCACCTAGAGTCTCATCAAATAATCTCACGGTTAAAGTATGATTTGCCCAAGAGCTATTAATAAATAAATCATTTTTCATTAGACTTTCATCTATAAATACACATAAGCAATATCTTAATTTTATAATATCTTTCTCATCATACTCTTTAAAAGTACTTAATCTTGAACTCCAAACCAAAATTTCATTCACAAGCTTTTCTTTTAAATTCTCTATATAAGCAGTATCCAAAGAATGAACCTTAGATAATCTATAAACAAGTAAAAGAATTTCCAAGCAATTATCAACAACTTTATTGATTTCTAAACCTTTTAAATCACTTTCTAAAAGTAAAGATCCTTCTTTAAAATGTGATTCTTTTTGCATACTACTCCTTAAAACACAGCCCACATTTTTATATCAGGGTTTTTTATATTTGTTGTTAGATATAAACTTATAACATTTTCACCCTTAAAGTATTTAAACAGCTCATCTTTTTTGTCTAACTTGTAATAAATATAACCATTTAAATAAGGTATAGAAGATGGAATATTTGCAATTTGCTCTATGTTTATCCCTCGTAATTGTGTTGTTACTATACTTTTTATCCTACTTTGAGTATGAATTTTACTTTGAGTTTTAAAATTATATAATAAATACTCATGATTAACATCAGCACTAATAGCTAAAAATAATTCGCCCTCTTCAATAACCGTAGGATTGTCAAATAACAAATCATAAAATCCATTGTTATTGTCAATTACTTGAGCCATAGTATATTTTGGAGAAGTTATTTTTGCAAATAAAACTCTAAGTTGATTGGTAAGTGGTAAAAAAGTGTTAGTCAAGTCATCATGATTATATACTATAAAATCCGAAAAGGAGCTTTCAGTGCCAAAAGCACTGAGATCTCCTTGAAAATCAACTAATTTTTCATATAAATTTTCAGGATGTATTTTATCTTTATTGATTATATATGAAAAAATAAAATACCATTTTTTTAAAAGATTAAGCGATAAATATGTACTAAAATCCAAGGTGTTTTTAGTTTGATCTATACCCTTAAATACTTCAGTGAGTATTTCTTTATGCTGTTTAATTGAATGCGAAATTTCTTCTAAAAATGATTTAATATACGAAGATTTATTTAAATCCAAACAAGTGGGTATAAAACTTTCATCTAACTCTATTTTTTTATTTAAATCAATATTTTTGATTTTTGCTATAGGAATTTCAAGTTCATCTGGAGTTTTGCTACCTAAAAAGCCCAATTTCAATCTTAAACTAGCTAAAGTAATGCTTATTTTTTCTTGAGAGAAAGTAATATTATCATTCCCATATTCATCTTCTAAATCAATATGTTTAAAAACATCATTAGTATTATCATATATTCTTGAAGCTACAACACTTCTTAAACTAATGTATTTTGAATTAGGTATATTATTATGTAAAGATATATCTGCTATAGAGGATAAACCCATAGGAATTTTAATAACAATAATGGAATTTGCCAAAGAATCATAATTAACTTCCAAAGGCTCTGGAAGCTCATCTTGTTCTGGTGCATTAAAAATGCTACCATCTTTAGCAATTCCAGAAATTCTTTTAAGTGCTATTTTTCCTTGCATTAGCATTTCATTGGAAAATTCTAAATCAATTATTCCGTATAAATTATTGAAAGTTGAAATTGTTTTAAGATTAATATTTCTTTCAAGATATCGTTCTTGTTGCTCAAAATGAATTTTATCAATATTTAGCCCATTAAACCAAGCTACTTTTAGCTTATCTGCCATTATATTTTCCTTAGATTAAATATGTCTAATACCATCTTTTGTTATTTCAAATTTTAATGTTTTTTTAGTTCCAAAACCATTAGCATCATCTGTTTTTGCCCAAATTTTTGTTACCTTTTTAGTATTATTTGCAAATAAAACCAAAATACCAATATACGGCACTTCTTCATCTATAACTTTAAAAGCAAGAATATTATCTTTAGGGGCAATTTGTAGTCTAATCGAGTCAATTTTATCTCTACCGAGTATAGCATCCTCTCTATTAATCAGCTCTAAATCACTAGCCTTTATAAATTTATTTACATCTTTTAATTGATACACAATAACAGTTAAAGGAACATCATCATTTCTACTATTTAAATTAGAATTTTTTATATTATCAATCTTTACACTTACAACGCTAGAGCAAGAACTTAAAAACAACCCTATGAGCAACATAACAAAAATTTTTCTCATTCCCCATCCTTAAAAAAATACTTAAATAAATAACACTATAATTTTGTTTTTTATTATAATTAAAAAAACTTTCAATAGTGCTTAGGAGATAAAAAATGATTTTCTGTGATCATTATGAAGAAAATTTAGAAAACTTAGAAATATTTCATTTACTTGAAGAAGAGATGACAAAATACAAAACATTAAATCATGAAAAAATACAATGGGATAAGGTATATGAATACTCATTAGATATTTTACAAAATAACTCGATGGATATGAAAATTTTCGCTTACTTTTCTTTATCATGTTTAGCATTAAATAACGAAGAGTGTTTTAAAATATTTTTAGAAATAATAATTTTTACAGAAAAATTATTTCGAGAAAAACCTGAAAATATAAGTAAAACGTCTTCTATACTATTAAATCAAAAACAGAAATACAAACAAATTGTTGAAAATTTTATTAATGAATTTAATAAAAATTCACCAAAATGCTCACAAGTCACAGCTAAAAATTTAAATGAGTATTTTGAAAAATTACGCGAAATTTTAAATTGTAATTTTGCAAAATTAAACATTAAAGAAGAAATAACTCAAACTAAACAATCGCCTCTTAAATCTCCAGTAACACAAGTAAATATCGATATAAAAAACACAAAATTATCTAATCTTAGCGATAGAGAATACAGAACATTATTAAATAATCTAGCAATAGAATTACTAGAAAATAACATTGAAAATACCAATGCTTATCCATTGTTTGCAGAAGCAGCTTGGGGAAGATTAAAAACCCTTCCACCGCATTCAGATTTCGTCACTAAAGTAAGATATCCTGATAGAAATTTAATAAAATTACTATTAGATAAAAATGCGAATGAGTTAGATCAAATAAAATGTTTTATCAATAATCTTTCACTTAACCCTTTCTGGATAGAAGGATTTAAACTATTTTGTGATTTTTTACATCATCATCAAAAAGAACACTCCTTGAAAATTTTAAATTTACTAACTTGCAATTTTATTCTCAAATTTAAAGACATTACCAAGTTAAGATTTGACAACGGCGAATTAATGTGTAAAGAAGATACATTTAATTATTTTGTAAAACAAAATCAAGAAACTAATAAAAAAACACACACCACATCTGATAAAAATAAAAAAGTAGAGCAATTACTCATTGAAATAAACAATGAAAATTATAATAATTCTTTATTTTGTAATATAAATTCTTTAATAGCCATGGCACAAGTTTTTGAAACGAACAATATGAAAAATAATGCAAAAATTATATACTTGCAACTAGTTGAACTTATGGAAAAAACCTTATTAAAGGATTACTTAAGTGATGAGTATAATTATGCAAAAAACAAAACTAATAAAAAAATATAAACTTAGTTATTCTTTATTTAGTTTTATGTATAATTTAAAAAATAAATTTTAATTTAAAAAATAAGGAAGTAAAATGTCTGATGGATCAAGTGCACCAAAAGAACGCATAAATATAACCTACAAGGCAAAAACAAACGGACAAAATGCAGAGATAGAACTACCTTTAAAACTTATGATAATGGCTAATTTAACAGGTAAAAATGAACAAAATTTAGAAGATAGGGAAATTGTGTCTATCAACAAAATAAATTTTAATCAAGTTATGCAAAAACTAGACATCAAAACCCAATTTAATGTTAAAAATACTTTGGGTGGAGGCGCTGAAGAATTAGATATTAACCTAAAAATATCTAGTATGAAAGATTTTTCGCCTGATAATATAGTGCAACAAGTGCCAGAGTTAAATAAACTAATGCGCCTTAGAGAAGCATTAATGGCTCTAAAAGGACCTATGGGTAATATTCCAAATTTTAGAAAAGCTGTTTTAGATGCTCTAAAAAATGAAAAAACCAAAGAGCAGTTGCTTTTAGAAATCAAAAAAGAAAATAACGAAGAATAAAGGAAACATAATATGTCAAAAGATAAAGTAATTGATACTCCAATTATTGAAAGTATTATGGAAAAAAGCAAATATACTAGAAATGATGAAAGCTATAGTATAGCAAAAAGAGGAGTAGCCGAATTTATTTCCGCAATAGTTGAAAGCGATAACATAGAAGATAAAATTAACAAATTTGCACTTGATGAAATGATTGCCCATATCGATGATTTATTATCAAAACAAATGGATGAGATTTTACATAATGAAGAATTTCAAAAATTAGAATCGACTTGGAGAGGACTTTTCTTCTTAGTGGAAAGAACTGATTTTAATGAAAATATTAAAATTAATCTTTTTGATATTACAAAAGAAGAAGTTTTAGAAGATTTCGAAAATAATCCAGACATCACCCAAAGTGTTGTTTATAAAAATATTTATTCTTCAGAATATGGACAATTTGGTGGAGAACCAGTTGGTGCTATAATTGGTGATTATCAACTAAGCACTGCAAGTCCAGATATGACTTTTTTAAATAAAATGTCAAGCATAGCTGCAATGAGTCATTCTCCATTTTTAACTTCTTTAGGACCTAAATTTTTTGGTTTAGAAAATTATTCAGAATTAGCTAATATTCAGGATTTACAAAGTCTTCTCGAAGGTCCACAATACACAAGATGGAGAACTTTTAGAGAAAATGAAGATTCTAAATACACAGGATTAATGGTTACGAGGTTTTTGACAAGATCGCCTTATGATAGTGAAGAAAATCCCATCAAAAACTTTAATTACAAAGAAAATGTTCACGCATCTCACAATCACCTATTATGGGGAAATTCGGCATATGCTTTCGCAACAAGATTAACAGAAAGTTTTGCTAAATATAGGTGGTGCGGTAGCATCATAGGACCAAAAAGCGGTGGAAGTGTAAAAGATCTTCCTACTTATTTTTACGAAAATTTTGGAAACTTAAAAGCTAAAATTCCTACTGAAGTTTTGATTACAGATAGAAGAGAATACGAACTTGCAGAAAATGGGTTTATAACTTTAACTCTAAGAAGAGACACCAATAATGCAGCATTTTTTTCAGCAAATTCTGCTTTAAAACCTAAAATATTTCCAAACACACCAGAAGGAAAAGAGGCTGAAACAAATTACCGCTTAGGCACTCAATTGCCTTATGTATTTTTAATTTCAAGATTAGCACATTATCTAAAAGTACTACAAAGAGAAGAAATTGGAAGCTGGAAGGAAAGAAGTGATATTGAAAATGGTTTAAACGAATGGGTTAGACAATATATTTCAGATCAAGAAAATCCACCAGCAGAGGTTAGAAGTAGAAGACCTTTTAGAGGAGCTCAAGTAAAAGTGGATAATATACCAGGGGAGCCTGGATGGTATAAGATTGGGTTGAGTGTTCGTCCTCACTTTAAATATATGGGTGGAAATTTTGAACTATCTTTAGTAGGTAAATTGGATAAAGAATAATAAATGTCTTTGTTGGATAAAATTATTCATTCATTGGATGAGCAATATAAAAATATCCCTTTTTATCAAAATGAATTTCAAGAAATAAAAAATAATATACAAGTTTTGCTTAATGCAAAACTTGATGACTGCTTAAGTGTTGAAGATTTTGGATTATCTAGTATGGAAAATCTAAATTTAAGCTCGACGGAACTTTGCTTGAACATGGCAAAAGAAATTCATAAACTCATAAGTAAATACGAAAAAAGAATTATAATTAATTCTATCACATATAATGATTCTTTAAAACCTTGGCGACTTTCATTTTTACTAAAATGTGTTTTTTGTAATGATAATTTTAAAGAATTTGCAATTGAAATTATATTTAAAAATAATCGATATTGTGAGGTTATTTAAAATGACGCAAGATGATATATATTATTATCAAAAGGAGATTGCTTATCTTAATCATACTCGTAAAATTTTTATAGATAAATTTCCCAAGTTAACCTCTTTTTTATCTTGCGATAGTAAAGATCCAGATATAGAAAGAATTATTGAAAATTTAGCAATATTAACCTCTAAAATTCATCAAGAATTAGATCAAAATATACCCTATATTGCAGAATCTCTAATTAATATTCTTTCTCCAAATTATACCAATATTCTACCTTCGATGTGTATGCAAGAATTCAAATTTAGCGAAAACAGCAAACTCAATAGATTAATTATTCCTAAAAATAGTACAGTTAAATCTGTATCTATAGAAAAATGTGAATGTGAATTTAAAACAGTATATGATGTATATCTATATCCATTAAATATAGAGAATGTTTTTTTAGGAAGTGAAAGACAATATCATACATTAGATATACAACTTAGAGTTAGTAGAGAAGATTTAAACATAGAACATCTAGGTTTAGATAAGCTAAGTATATACTTAGGGGATGATGTTTACACATCATCTACATTACTTTTTTATATGCATCAATATTTAGAAGAAATAAAAGTCATATCTCATGACACAAAAGAAGAATTTAAAATAAATACCCATAGTATTAAAACTATGGGTTTAAAGCCAAACGAAAGTTGCCTATTTTATAATGACTTAGGATTTGAATCTTTTTCCTTACTAAGAGAATACTTTTTTTTGCCTGAAAAATTTAATTTTATCTCAATACAAGGCTTGGATGTTTTACATGAGTGTAAAGGTAAGTTAATTAGCATTTTTTTTAAATTTAATAAAACACTTCCTAAAAATTGTATTATAAAAAATGAATTATTCTCATTATCGACAACACCAATCATTAATATTTTCGAAAAAACAGCAGAACCCATCATCAATAATCACTCGAAAAATGGATACAGAATTTTTATCGATAGAGCAAATTTAAATGCATATGATATAGTTCAAATAAAACAAGTCAAAGCACATAATAGCGACAGCGGGAGTAGAATTTTAAAAAATTATAAAAATTTTGAACGTTTTGAATTTATGCAAAATAAAATACAAGATTTTTACTACATTACAAATAAATCAAATTCCAAGCAAGATAACTTCAAAGAAATATCGTTTTTCTCCTCAAACAATACAAATGAAACAATCACAATAGATGTATTATGCTGTAATAAAAATTTACCGACCCATTTAAAAATAGGCGATATCAATCTGATACCTTTTTATAAAGATGCTATTACGAAAAATATCACCATTCCAACGCCGATTAAGCAAGTTAAAACCAATGGTGATCTTTTATGGAAATTAGTTTCTATTTTGTCATTTAGTTATCAAACTCTTTTAACAAAAACATCCTTTTTTCAAGTTTTAGAAAGCTACAGCTTTCCTGATGATAAAACCTCTGAAGTAGTATGTCAATTACTTACCTCTTCAATAATTGACATACAGTCAAAACCAAGCTACTTAATTGATGAGCATATTACAAAAAAAGGCACTATGAGTATTATAAGTATAGATGATTCTAAATTTTATTCTTTGGGTGAAGTTTATAAGTTAGGATTAATAATTTCAGAATTTTTATCATCCTTTGTGAGTATTAATTCATTTTGTGAATTAAAAATTAAATGCATAAACTCAAAAGCAACTATACACTATCCTTTTAAAAAAGGAATTAAACCTATATTATGAACAATGTAAACTCTTATACCTTTTATAAACTTCTTAAAAAATTATTAAAAGATCATCCCAAAGAAGATATTTTTCTAAGGGCAAATAATGCCCTAATGCATCCTAACAAAGAAATCGAATATGTAAAATTCAATAAAAATATTAGTGATTTTCCCATTGAAATTATGATTAATTTTATGGGTCTACAAGGTAATACATCACAACTCCCTTCTTATATACTAGACAAGCTCTCTAGGAATGAGGATGGCGGGGATGGATGGAGTTTATTTTTTGATTTCTTCAATCACTATCTTCTTTGGATTTTTTTTGAAATTACTACTCTTAACAATTATCCAAAAAGTTTTGATATTAACTTCAGCGATAGAATTTCTAAAATACTATTTTCTATGTTAGGTATCAATGACATAAAAATAGCAAAGAGATATCTACCTTTTGCACCATTATTACTAAGTTTAAGAAGACCTAAAAGTTATATTGAAAGAATTTTACAAATCACTTTTAATTTACAAAATCAATTAAATATTATAGAAAATATACCCCATCAAATTTACATAAGACACATACAATTAAATAAATTAGGAAGTAAAAATCATATTTTAGGAAAAAATCTAATCTTGGGAAAAAAATTTCTATCTTACCAAGATAAAATAGCTATTTATATAAAAGATATACACTATGATGAAGCTTTAAAATACTTTCCAAACGCAGAAAAATACAAAGAGCTTAAAGAAAGTATACTATTTCTAACTAATAATGAATTTTGTGTTGATTTATATCTTAAAGTTATTTTTAATAAAAGAATGCTGTTTAAGCTAGGAGATTACTCTCACTCCAAATTAGGATGGGGTAAAATTTTAGGAAAAAAAATAAAAAATTACGAGATAATACATATTAAACTTCATGAATAATTTTTATATTTATCAAAATATATCATTTACTCATCTACATTAAAATCAAATATATAAAATCTAAATTTTTATTATTTAAACTATTGAGATTATTAAATTTTAATAACATCTAATATTATGAAAATAACCATAAATTATAACAATAAGCTTATATTAATCCAAAACTCTACTTCAATCTCACATTCATAATCATATTAGATAAAAAGATACTATCTTTATCAAAACTTTTTGAGTCATATTCTAGTTTTAAATATCTTTTTTGTATATCTTGCATTAAAGTTGAAAGATTGTATAAACTTAAACTTTCTAATATATTTATGAGTTCTATCTTGCTTAAAGTATTAAAATCATTTAACAATCTAAGATAATTACTTATAATAGAAGAAGAATTTATATTATGAAATAAAATTTTATTTTTTATATCTTTTTTAATAAAAAATTGATTATTTTTTATATAAAAATAATTTCTAAAATGATTATTGCTTATTATTTGATTATAAAAACTTAAAAGACTTTCTTTGCTGTTTAAGTCTATAAAATT
>NZ_NXBA01000084.1:0-3257 GCF_002383835.1 Campylobacter sp. 107 | reverse complement strand
GCTGTTTCAGCTATATCCATCACCGCCATAGCACCTTTAAGTGTGGTAACGCCTGCTGTTTCATCTTTTACTCCAAAAGCAGTTGTTTTCATAGTTGCAAACTGAGAAAGATTTGATCCTGATGAAAAACCTGAACCTGCAGAAACATTATATACTGCAGAAAGTTGCGAAGCAGCTGAAATAGCTATAGCGTTCGCAAAACCTGTGGAATAATTTTTACCGCTACCTACAGAATAACCTGAACCTGCAGAAAATCCACTTCCTTGGCTACTCATATAAGCACTAACAGAAGAATAACCACCTAACATAACTCCTTTGTTTGCAGAACCAAATCCCATAGCATCAGCGATATTAGCATCAAATCTTCCTTTTGACTCTCTTAAAGAAACAGAAGCCTGAGAGATAAAACTATCTGCTCCAAAACCTGCAAAAGAAAGACCTGTACCACTTACTAAAATATCTTTACCATCATTTTTAACTAAAGACAAGCGGCCATAGTTTTCCATCATATTTGGATTGATAAAAGCACCTCTACCAATACTTCCTTCGATTTTAATCCCTCTTCCCTCTCTTGAGCTAAGTAAAAGTTGTCCATTAGCATCGATTGAAGCTTCAACTCCAGTGGTATCTTTAACCGAGTTAATTGCAGCAACTAAGGCTCCATTAGCATCACCATCTTTGTATTCTACTTTACCAATTTTTACCCCATTGATAGTAAAATCATCTGAAGTAGTTCCTTCTCTAACTGCTGATATACCTCTAGTTTCTACTGTAAAAGTAGCTCTAACACCTGTTTTATCAGCATTTTTATTGATCTCTTCTACTAAAGCTCCAAGTCCTGTTCCAACTGAAGTTGAAATCACAACTTTTTGAAACTGAAAATCATCTATACCATTGTAATTTTTAAGAGTAAATTGCACTTCGCCACTAGATGAAATTCTTCCTCCTGTTTCAAAGCGTGTTAAACCTATCTTAGAAGACTGGGTTGCTCCTATAGTAGCTTTTACAGTTTGATTTGAACTTGCACCGATTTGAAATTCTTGATTGATAAAATTTCCACTTAAAAGTTGTTTACCGTTAAATGAAGTAGTATTTGCGATATTGTCAAGTTCTTCCATTAAACGGTTGATATCTGCTTGAAGCATGGTTCTTGTTTTTAGACTTTGTCCATCTTGAGCTGCTTGAGTTGCCTTAGTTTTGATTGTATCTAAGATTTTAAGTTGCTCATCCATAGCCTTATCGGCAGTTTGTAAGATGCCTATAGCATCATTACCATTGTTTATAGCTTGACCTAAAGTAGCTGCTTGTGAACGCAAAGAATCTGCTATCGCCATCCCTGAAGCATCATCTGCTGCGGAGTTGATTCTAAGACCTGAACTAAGTCTGCTTAAAGACTTATCCAGTTCTCTAGCATTAACAACTGAATTTGCATGTGCGTTTAATGCACCGATGTTGGTATTTATCCTAAAACCCATTTTAAATCCTTTCAAAATATTGCATCGAAAAGATTAAAGCAAGAAGTGTTCCAAGTTTTAGTTTCATTAAAAATTTTAGAGTTTAAAATAAAAAAGCCTAGTATTAAACTAGGCTTGGATTTGTATATATTGCAGCTTTTTAAACTACTGTAGCAATCTTAAAACATTTTGTTGAACAGAATTAGCCTGTGCCATGGCATAAGAGCCACTTTGAGCTAAGATATTTGCTTTAGAGTAGTTTGCACTCTCAGCTGCAAAGTCTACATCACGGATTTGCGACTCAGCTGCTTTAACGTTTACTTGAGTAACAGTGATGTTGTTTATCGTTGATGTAACTTGATTTTGCACTGAACCAATGTCGGCTCTGATTTGATCAAGATTTGTTATAGCTGTTTCAGCTATATCCATCACCGCCATAGCACCTTTAAGTGTGGTAACGCCTGCTGTTTCATCTTTTACTCCAAAAGCAGTTGTTTTCATAGTTGCAAACTGAGAAAGATTTGATCCTGATGAAAAACCTGAACCTGCAGAAACATTATATACTGCAGAAAGTTGCGAAGCAGCTGAAATAGCTATAGCGTTCGCAAAACCTGTGGAATAATTTTTACCGCTACCTACAGAATAACCTGAACCTGCAGAAAATCCACTTCCTTGGCTACTCATATAAGCACTAACAGAAGAATAACCACCTAACATAACTCCTTTGTTTGCAGAACCAAATCCCATAGCATCAGCGATATTAGCATCAAATCTTCCTTTTGACTCTCTTAAAGAAACAGAAGCCTGAGAGATAAAACTATCTGCTCCAAAACCTGCAAAAGAAAGACCTGTACCACTTACTAAAATATCTTTACCATCATTTTTAACTAAAGACAAGCGGCCATAGTTTTCCATCATATTTGGATTGATAAAAGCACCTCTACCAATACTTCCTTCGATTTTAATCCCTCTTCCCTCTCTTGAGCTAAGTAAAAGTTGTCCATTAGCATCGATTGAAGCTTCAACTCCAGTGGTATCTTTAACCGAGTTAATTGCAGCAACTAAGGCTCCATTAGCATCACCATCTTTGTATTCTACTTTACCAATTTTTACCCCATTGATAGTAAAATCATCTGAAGTAGTTCCTTCTCTAACTGCTGATATACCTCTAGTTTCTACTGTAAAAGTAGCTCTAACACCTGTTTTATCAGCATTTTTATTGATCTCTTCTACTAAAGCTCCAAGTCCTGTTCCAACTGAAGTTGAAATCACAACTTTTTGAAACTGAAAATCATCTATACCATTGTAATTTTTAAGAGTAAATTGCACTTCGCCACTAGATGAAATTCTTCCTCCTGTTTCAAAGCGTGTTAAACCTATCTTAGAAGACTGGGTTGCTCCTATAGTAGCTTTTACAGTTTGATTTGAACTTGCACCGATTTGAAATTCTTGATTGATAAAATTTCCACTTAAAAGTTGTTTACCGTTAAATGAAGTAGTATTTGCGATATTGTCAAGTTCTTCCATTAAACGGTTGATATCTGCTTGAAGCATGGTTCTTGTTTTTAGACTTTGTCCATCTTGAGCTGCTTGAGTTGCCTTAGTTTTGATTGTATCTAAGATTTTAAGTTGCTCATCCATAGCCTTATCGGCAGTTTGTAAGATGCCTATAGCATCATTACCATTGTTTATAGCTTGACCTAAAGTAGCTGCTTGTGAACGCAAAGAATCTGCTATCGCCATCCCTGAAGCATCATCTGCTGCGGAGTTGATTCTAAGACCTGAACTAAGTCTGCTTAAAGA
>NZ_NXBA01000083.1:0-24547 GCF_002383835.1 Campylobacter sp. 107 | reverse complement strand
TTTATAAGTAAAACATTCTTTTTCTTTTAAAGCTTCATTATAATCAGGATAAGTTTCTAAAGGTGGTAAAGCCAAATTTGGATTTTTCTTTATTTTAAATTTATAAGCCTTTTGTTCTTGTTTATGTGAAATAACAATGCTTAATATTATAAAAGGTAAAGATAAGTAGCCTAATACACTTTTAGAATTTATAATCAAAGCCTGTCCTAGTTTATAAGAAAGTTGGTTTTGAATTCTTATTTTAGCTTTTCCATAGCGATTTTGGAAATTTAGCAGGTTTTGTTTTGCAATTAATAATTGATTTTTATTTTCCAAGGTTGTATTTAAATTATGAATTTGATTAGTTTGTTGTAAGATTATATTATTTTGGGAATTTATTTCTTTATTTTTTTTAAATTGCGATAATCTAAGTTTTTCTATTTCTTTATTTTTTAAAAATAATTTTTCTTTGTACATATTTAATAAGAATTGCACATCCAAATTCTTATAAATAGATTCTTTATATTCTAAATCATAATCAAATAATGCAAAATCTTCCTTATAAAGCTCTGCTATTATGTTGTATGTTTTTTCATTGTAATAATTTGAGAAAATTTCATGCTTGCTTGAATTTGAATGAATTAAATTTCTATCAAAATTTAATTCATTTTTAACTATTTTAAAATCATTATTTATATTTTCTAATTTACCTATAAAATTAACTAAAATATTTTTATTTTCATCGCAGATAAATTTATATTGTGGAGTAAAATGTTGCCAAGATAGAATTTTATCTTTTACATTTTTATTTTGTAAAGCTAAAGCAAATTGTTCAAAAGTATCAAAGTCTTTTAAATTTTCATTCGCCCAATTTTTATCATAATCATTTCCGCCGCCTTTTTTAAGATAATGGAATGCAGAAACCATTCTGTCAAAAGGATTTCTTACAAAAGCAAAAGAAAAATAACTTTCAAATTTGTTTTTATCTTGATTGATATAGTCTAATGCTCTTACGTGTCCAACAAGCCATTTGTCTGTTTCAAAAACAACTCGTTCTATACTTGTTCCAGCAACTTTTGGTACATGGATAAAGATACAACCATATTTATCGTGATAATCTTTAAACAATATTTTAACTCCATCAAATAAGAATTTTTTAAAATTTTATTATGTAAAAAACTTTTTTACTCAAATATTTTTATTTTCTACATAAATTTTTTTCAAGTATCAATATATCCATTTTCTTTAAGATAGTTTAAGATTATATCTACATTTTCATTAAGCTTGGCTTTGGAATTTTGCAAATGAATTTCAGGATTTTGAGGTTTTTCATAAGAACTGTCTATACCTGTGAAATTTTTTATTTCTCCATTTCTTGCCTTTTTGTAAAGTCCTTTAGGATCTCTTTTTTCACAGAGTTCTAAAGGTGTATCTACAAAAATTTCTATAAATTCATCTTTTTTTACTAAAGATCTTGCTAAAGCTCTATCGCTTTTAAAGGGTGAGATAAAAGCACTTAGTATAATCAAACCACTGTCAACAAAAAGTTTGCAAAGTTCTGCTATGCGTCTTATATTTTCCACTCTTGAGTTTTCATCAAAGCCTAAGTCTTTATTTAAACCCAAGCGAATATTATCTCCATCAAGCAAATACGTATGAAAACCAAGCTCGTGTAATTTCTGTTCTAAAGCATTGGCAATGGTTGATTTTCCACTTGCGCTAAGTCCTGTTAGCCAAAGTACGCAAGGTTTTTGGTTTTTAAGTTTTGATCTTTGTTCTTTGGTGATATTTGTATTATGCCAAGTAAGATTTTTATCCATAAATATCCTAAAAATTAAAGATTAAAGGTACGCCTATGAGAACTATAGCACTATACATAATAGAAACAATGGCGCCTATTTTTATAAAATCTGTTATTTTGTAATCACAAAGCGAGCTAACCATTAAATGAGTTTGGTATCCATGTGGTATCATAAACCCAGCACTAGCCCCATAAGCTACAGCAAAGATGAAAGGCAAAGGATTTACTCCCAAGGCTTGAGCTGTGGCAAAACCTATGGGGAAAGCTAAGGCTGCAGCAGCGTTATTGGTAATAAATTCGGTTAAAAGTAGGGTTAAAAGATAAACTCCTATAAAACTTCCATAAACTCCATAATATCCAAAAAAACCTGTGATAAGTTGAGCTAAATCTTTGGCAAGTCCGCTATCTACAAGTACTTTAGTAATTGCTAAAGAAGAGCCTACTATGATAAAAATATCAAAAGGAAAACGCCTTTTTATTTCATCAAACTTAATAAATTTGCAAAGTAGTAAAAAGCCTAAACAAATAAGCAAAGCCTTGGTAAAAGAGATAAAATTTAAAGCCGAAAAAACGATAACACTTAAAAAAGCCATTATGGTCAATAAGCTTTTTTTAGCATCAAGTTTTTCGTTTTGTTTGATATTTGAAAGTAAATAAAAATTTTTAGCCAAATTATCCCTTAGGATAAAATCTTTACCCACAGCTAAAATCATTCTATCTCCAGCTTGCAAAACACTTTCACCAATTTTTTTGATATGCACATCTCCTCTTTGTAAAGAAATAATAGCTGCGTCAAATTTAGATCTAAAATTAGCTTCTTTTACACTTTTTCCAATTAAATTAGAAGTTGGAGAAATGATTGCATCGATAAATTTACTTTCTTTTAACTCGTAACCATCTGCAAGTTTTAAGCCATCAAATTTATTTAGAGTTTCAAGTTGTGAAATATCTCCACTAAATATAAGTGTATCTTTTGCATTTATGATTTCATTATGTGAAACGGGAGTGATGTTTTGATTGTTTCTTTGAATTTCTACTAAAAATAAAAACTCTAAATTTCTAAGTTTGTTCTTTTCTATGCTTTTACCTATTAAAGAGCTATTTTCTAAAACTTTTAAAGCGATTAAATGTTCTTTTATATTTTTATCTTTATTTTCATAATGAGGCAATAATTTACTAAAAATCATCAAAACCAAAATCATTCCTATGCTTAAAGCTATACCTATATAAAAAAAATCAAACATTTTAAGACTTGGTAGTCCATTTTGTACCACAAAGGAATTGATGATTAAATTTGTAGAAGTTCCCACAAGAGTGATAACACCGCCTACTATGGCAAAATAAGAAAGAGGGATTAAAAGCCTTGAAGGAGCTTGAAATTTATTGTTTTTTACTATACCCATAAAGCTTGCTACTACTGCGGTATTGTTTAAAAAGGCTGAAACTGCACAAGTAATTACACCTAATCTCAAAAGAGAAAGATTATAGTTTTTTCCTATGATAAATTTACTTGTCCATTCTATAATGATAGTTTTTTCAACAGCGATAGAAACTAAAAGTAGCAACATGAGTGAAATTAAAGAATCATTTGTATAAGAACTTATCCAAGTTTTAAAATCAAGATAACCTAAAGCGTAGTAAAATCCTGCCAAACTTCCAAATAAAACAGCAGGCTTTATTTTGTTGCGTATGAGCAATATAAGTAGAATTAAAAGCGTGATACCTACTATGATTTTCATATTTTTCTACACCCCCATTCTGGATAGTTTTTTCTTATAAAAGTGTTAAGTTCTATTTCAGCTTGAGTGTAAATTCTTTGGCTTTGCTGTGAATTTAAAATTTTTATTATCATACCTGCGGCCAAGGTTTCATTGCTATATTTATCGATGATAATAAATGATCCTAAGGTTTTATTATCTTTATACTCTTTAAGTGCTAAATTTTTATCTAGTTTTAAAGTACAATTTGCAATATCATTAAGTATTAAATTTGAGGTATTTTCTTCTTTAAAAGTATTGATATCTTTTTTATAATTAATATTTTCAAATTTAACATTGCAAAGATTATGAGCTCTTTTTATAAGATAATTTTCATTAAGATCTAATTGTTTTTGACTCATCCATATAATCATAGCTTCAAAAGCATTGCTCATTTTAAGATCATGGTTGATAGATGTCAAAATATCGCCTCTAGAAATATCGATTTCATCTTCTAAACATAAACTTACGGCCATATTAACACAAGCTTCATTTTGACTTGGAATGATTTCATTTTCATCTAAAGCTCTTAAATCTTTAATATCACTTGTAATGATACTTTTAATTTTAGATTTTTGCATAGAAGGCAAGACTATAACTTCATCTTGTAATTTTATATAACCACTTGCTATATTTCCGCAAAAACTACGAAAATTTAAATGCGGACGATTAACATACTGCACAGGCATGATAAAATCATTTTGAATGATTTTATTTATTTTAATTTCATCTAAAAGTGCAAGTAGAGTTTCACCTTTATACCAAGATAAATTTCTACTTTTTTGAGTGATATTTTCACCATTTAAAGCACAAATGGGAATAAAGTGTGTTTGGATATCTTCTTGCAAATAAGGGATGATTTTTTCATAATCTTTACAAATATTATTAAAGATTTTTTCTTCGTAAGAAACTAGATCCATTTTGTTAATGGCAATGATAAAATTTTTAATACCAAGTAAGCTCACTATATAAGAATGCCTTTTAGTCTGCTTTAAAACCCCTTTTCTTGCATCAATTAAAATAATAGCAATATCTGCTGTACTTGCTCCTGTTGCCATGTTTCTAGTGTATTGTTCATGCCCTGGGGTATCAGCTATAATAAATTTGCGTTTATTACTGGTAAAAAATCTATAAGCCACATCTATGGTAATGCCTTGTTCTCTTTCGCTTGCAAGCCCATCTACTAAAAGTGCAAAATCAAGTTTATCTCCGGCATTCCCCATTTTTTTATTATCTTTTTCTAAGGTGCTTAATTGATCACTAAAAAGAGCTTTAGTATCATAAAGTAATCTTCCTATAAGAGTGGATTTTCCATCATCAACGCTACCACAAGTGATAAAACGACAAAGTTCTTTATTTTCATGTTCTTTTAGATAATTTTCTACACTTTGCATTAAAAATACCCTTGTTGTTTTTTCTTTTCCATGCTAGCTTCTTCATCACTATCTATAAGTCTTCCCTGTCTTTCACTGGTTGTAGCTAGAAGTAGTTCTTCTATGATATCTAAAACACTTGTGGCATTTGAATTTATGGCTCCAGTTAGAGGATAGCAACCCAAAGTTCTAAATCTTACCATTTCTTCTTTAGCATTTTTTGCTAAATCTTTTGGCATTCTATCATCATCAACTAAAATTTTTGTTCCCATGTATTCAACTATAGGTCTTTTTTTGGCAAGATAAAGACTTGGTATAGGAATATTTTCAAGGTATATATACTGCCAAATATCAAGTTCAGTCCAATTGCTCAGCGGAAAAACTCTTATGGATTCTTTTTTGTTATGGCGTCCATTATATAAATTCCAGAGTTCTGGGCGCTGATTTTTAGGATCCCAAGTATGATTTTCATCACGGAAGGAATAAATTCTCTCTTTTGCTCGAGATTTTTCCTCATCACGTCTAGCTCCTCCAAAAACAGCATCAAATTGGTATAAATCAAGCATTTGCTTTAAAGCTTGAGTTTTCATGATATCTGTATGCATATTTGAGCCATGTATGAAAGGGGATATATTTATTTCTTTGCCTTTTGGATTAGTATAAACGATAAGTTCCATACCGAGTTCTTTAGCTCTTTTATCACGAAATTCTATCATTTCTTTAAATTTCCAAGTCGTATCTACATGCACTAAAGGCAAAGGAGGAGTGGCTGGATAAAAAGCTTTTTGTAAAAGATGAAGCATCACTGAACTATCTTTACCTATGCTATAAAGCATAGCTGGCTTTTCAAATTCAGATATTACTTCACGCATGATGAAAATAGACTCACTTTCAAGTTGTCGTAGATGGGTAAGATTGAAAGTCATTTATTCCCCTTTCTCAAACTCTCTCTTCAACCTAGGCACATCTTTGAATATAAATTTGATATACCCCCCCCATACCAATTTTTATTAGCCTGCATTAAAGCTTCGCCTAGTTTATAAGTAAAACATTCTTTTTCTTTTAAAGCTTCATTATAATCAGGATAAGTTTCTAAAGGAGGTAAAGCTAAATTTGGATTTTCTTTTATTTTTTCTTCATAGGCTTTTTGTTCAAATTTATGTTTGTCTTTTATATAAGATAATACATAAGGTATTCTTATATATCCTAATATACTTTTTGAATTAGCGATTAAAGCTTGTCCTAGTTTATAGGACAGATGGTTTTGAATACGAGCTTTAGCTGAATTAGCTTGAATAAAAGTAATTTTAGGATTTATTATGCTCATTTTTAGACCTAAAGATTTAGCAAGTTTTTTACTTTCTAATTTTTTAATAATTAAATCCTGTTCTAGATTGGCTAATTCTAAGATTTGTTTTTTCAAAGGGAAAGAATTTGCAATATTTTGAAATTCTTTATTTTTCTGTATTTGTTGATTTTGAAAAGTTAAAATTAATGTAATTATTTCTTTAAAAAATAAAATGATTTGTTTAAAGTCATCATGCTTTATTTCATTAATATACCAATTTTCTTTATATTTATTAATATTAATAGGAGGGAATAATGCTTGACCGTTAAGGTATCTGTTTTCTAGTTCTTTTATTTCTTTATTATAAAATAAATTGTAATTATTGTAAATTGTTTTTTTTGGTAAAAATTTATCTCTTGTAGAAAAAAATTTTTCCATTATTTTAACAAAAGATGGAATGAGATTTTTTTCAATGATTAAATCGGAAAAATTTTTATCTTCATATAAAATATTGCATATATTAATACCCAATATATCTAAAGATTCATTCATGGTTTCCATTGTTTTAAATGAACTATCTCGATTAATTTTGAAAATTGATAAAAAGTCATCTATAAGATTATTGTTCAAAAATTTATCTTTATTAAAACTTTTTATAATTATATTTTTGTGCTTGAAGACATTTTCGTAAATTTTTATAACTTTAGAATATTGTAATTGGTGTGCTATCATGAAATGAATATCTTCATTTGGATTTTTTTGAAAAATATTTGCATAACTTGAAGCTCCACTTTTAATTGCTTGAGTGTAATAGGAAATAAAATAATCAGCAGGTCTTCTAAAATAAACTATAATTTTAATATCTGAAATACCAATAAAATATAATATTTCTTTAAAAATACTTAAAAACTCAAAGGAGCTACATAGTTGGTAAATTCCCTCACAAGATAACAAGATAGTTTGATTTGAATTTAGTTTTTTTATTTCTTCCTTTATAGTTTGAATTTCTTGTTCTTGGTTTAAAAATATTGATTTATTTTGATAAAATAAATCAATATTTTTATTTGATTTTTCCCAAAGTATATTAAGTAATTTAGGAATAAACCAATGATCTAATGCTCCCTTATAATTTAAATAACATACATTTCTTTTCATTAATTCATTTCTATTGTTGGCTAAAAAATGTTGAATCGTGGTAGTTCCAGTTTTTGGTGTTCCTATGTGTATATAAGCTGTCATTTTTACTCCTTAAGATTAAATATTTTTTGCTTTTAAGGCAATTAAAACGCCTTCTATCATTTTCTTAATATCCCCATCAAGGATATTATCCACTTGAGAAAAAGCTTCTCCGCTGCGATTGTCTTTGACTTGCTGATAAGGGAAAAGCACATAAGAACGGATTTGATGCCCCCAACCTATCTCGCTTTTTTCTCCAGTATTAGCACTATCTTGTTGTTTCATGAGTTCAAGTTCATAAAGGCGAGATTTTAGCATTTTAAAAGCGGTGGCTTTGTTTTTGTGCTGACTTCTGTCATTTTGGCATTGTACGACTATGCCGGTTGGAAAATGTGTGATTCTCACAGCTGATTCTGTTTTATTAACATGTTGTCCGCCTGCACCGCTTGCTCTGTAATAATCTATTCTTATGTCTTTTTCTTCGATTTCAATTTCTATATCATCATCAAGGTCAGGGCTTACCATAACACTTGAAAAGCTTGTATGACGGCGTCCTGCACTATCAAAAGGAGAAGTTCTTACCAAACGATGGATACCATTTTCAGCTTTTAAATAACCATAAGCATTTTCTCCTTTAACTAAAAAGCTCACATCTTTAAGACCTGCTTCTTCGCCTTCTTGAAAGTCTAGAGTTTCGACTTTAAAACCTTCTCTTTCACAAAATCTTAAATACATTCTATAAAGTATGCTTGCCCAGTCATTACTTTCTGTTCCACCTGCACCTGGGTGAATGGAAACAATGGCATTTTTACCATCATTTTCCCCGCTTAAAAGCATGGAAATTTCAAGACTTGTGATAGTATCTTCAAGTTTTGGTGCGTCATTAAATAAAGCTTCAAGCGTTTCTGTATCGTTTTCGCTATTGGCCAGATCGAAAAGTTCGCTTGCGTCATTTAGAGCATTAAAAGCATTTTCATAGTTTTTAAGTAGATTGGTGATTTTAGTTTTTTCTTTACCTATGATTCCTGCTTGTTTAACATCGCTCCAAAAAGAAGGAGAATTTTCAAGCTCTTCGATTTCTTTAAGCCTTGTTTGGATATTTTCAGGCTTGATGATGGAGGCTATGTTGCCGACTTTGTTTTTTAAAGTTTTTAAAAGTTCGCTAAATTCGTAATTATCCATAAAATTTCTTTGCTATAATTATATTTTTAAAGTCAAAAATTATATCAAAAGAAAACTTTAATATAGGAAAAAAATGTCAAAACTTTATCTTATGTCTTTAGGTTGTAATAAAAATTTAGTCGATAGTGAGATCATGCTAGGGCGCCTTAGTGCTTATGAACTTTGCGATGAACCAAGTAAAGCTGATGTTTTAATCGTAAATACCTGTGGTTTTATCGATAGCGCAAAAAAAGAAAGTATTAATGCGATTTTGGATTTGCACGAACAAAGAAAAAAAGATTCTCTTTTGGTGGTTACGGGTTGTTTGATGCAGCGTTACCGCGAAGAACTTATGAAAGAACTTCCTGAGGTTGATCTTTTCACAGGTGTGGGTGATTATGAAAGAATCGATGAAATGATACTTAAAAAAACAAATTTATTTTCAAATTCGACTTATTTGCAAAGTGAAAATTCCAAACGTATTATCACAGGTTCAAATTCCCATGCTTTTATAAAAATCGCCGAAGGTTGTAATCAAAAATGCTCTTTTTGTGCTATCCCAAGTTTTAAAGGCAAGTTAAAATCTCGCGAGATAAGTAGCATTATAGCTGAGCTTAAAGATTTGGTAGCTAGAGGTTATAAGGACTTTTCTTTTATTGCACAAGATACGAGTTCTTATTTGTTTGATAAGGGTGAAAAAGATGGACTTATACGCTTAATCGATGAGGTGGAAAAAATCAAAGACATAAGAGCGGCTAGAATTTTATATCTTTATCCTACGAGCGCGAGTGAAGCTTTGATCAAACGCATTATAGCTTCTGAAATTTTTGTAAATTATTTTGATATGCCTTTGCAGCACATAAGTGATAATATGCTTAAAATCATGAAGCGTGGGGCAAACAGCACAAGACTTAAAGAAATGTTAAATTTAATGAAAAGTGCGTCAAATAGCTTTTTACGCACGGGCTTTATCGTAGGGCATCCAGGTGAAAGTGAGGCAGATTTTGAAGAGCTTTGTGAGTTTGTTAAAGACTTTGGTTTTGATAGGGTGAGTGTTTTTGCGTATTCTAAGGAAGAAGATACAGCCGCTTTTGATATGGAGCAAGTGCCTTTTAAAGTGATCAATAAAAGACTTAAAATCATAGAAAAAATTGTTGATGAAGTGATAGAAAAAAGTTTTGAAAAAGAAGTGGGGCAAAAGCGTTTAGTAGTTTGTACAGGAGAAAGTAGCGAGGGAGAGTTTTTTATCGCAGCTAAAGATTTAAGATGGGATAGAGAGATTGATGGAGAAATTCTTATCAATGAAAGTGAATGTGGAAATTTAGAAATGGGGCAAATTTATGAATGTGAAATTTTACAAAACCTTGATAAAAAGCTCCTTGCTAAGGCTTTAAGAAAAGTAGATGCAAATTAAAAATGAAATTTTATCCCTTTTAAAAAGGGGTAAAAATTTACTCGCTTTTTCTTATGGAAGTGATTCTAGTGCGCTTTTTTATCTTTTAATGCAAGAAAAGATCGACTTTGATCTTGTGATGATAAATTATAAAACTAGAAAAAATAGTGATTTAGAAGAGTTAAAAGCCAAAGAACTTGCTTTGAAATTTCATAAAAAAATTTTCATAAAACACGCTCCTAAATTTCAAAGTAACTTTGAAAAAAAAGCCAGAGATTTTCGCTATGATTTTTTTGAAAAAATTTGTCTTGAGCAAGGTTATGACCATCTTATCTTAGCCCATCATTTAAACGATCAATTTGAATGGTTTTTGATGCAACTTTCACGAGGTGCAGGTTTGGCTGAAATTTTAGGTATGCAAGAGTGTGAAAAACGCTCAAATTATACACTTTTACGCCCTTTACTCTTTATAAGTAAAGATGAAATTTCATCTTTTTTAAAAGAAAAAGATATTTTTTATTTTCATGATGAAAGTAATGAAAATAAAAAATATTTTAGAAATTATATAAGAAAAAATTTCTCTAATGCCTTTGTGAGTGAATTTCACCAGGGTTTAAAAAGAAGTTTTTCTTATCTTGATAAAGATAGGAAAAAACTTTATGATTTTGAAAATATCAAAGAAATTCAAGGACTTCTTATTTGCCCTAAAAATGAAAGCTTGATTGCTAGAGCGGTGAAAATGAAAGGTTTGCTTTTAAGCACGGCACAAAGAAAAGAGCTTTTAAAGGGTGATTGTGTTTTAGGTGGCAAAATAGCACTTGTATATAAAAACGAACAAGCTATTGTTTTTGAATATGAAACTTGTCAAAAATTACCTAAAAATTTTAAAGAAGAGTGTAGAATAGCTAAAATTCCAAGACTTTTAAGAGCTTATTTATACAATCATAAAATCGATATTTCAAGCCTTAGCTTTTAGTTTTAAAATTCTTTGATAGCCTAAATGTGTGAGAAAAATCACAAAAAACACTTGCAAAAAAAGTCCTAAAAGTGGTACTGATGAGAGTAGATAAAAACAAAGAGTGCTAAATTTAAACTCTAAAGGCGAAAAATCAGAATGAAAATTTTTAAAACTTTCTTTGTCTAAAATCGTGCTTGTAACATCAATCATTAAAAGTTTGTGAAAGAGATAATAAAAAGCAAGATAATATACAAAAATATTGATAAAAGGTAAAAATAAAGCCAAGGTGCAAAGCAATAAAATCCCTATAAATTTTATAAATATTTTAAAAATTTCAAAGATAGTTTTTAGGGTTGAAACTTCGTTTGTATTATCATAATGGTAATATTTTTGGTTGATTTCTTTAGCGATAAAAGGAGTAAGAAAAGAAGTGATAAAAAGGGCTAAAAAAACCGAAGCAAAAACAACAATAAAACCTGAAAATAAAAAACTTATGATGGTGATTAAAATTTGTACAAAATGAAGGGCATAAAACCACGCCCAAAACGAATCTTCTCCAACGCTAAATAAAGAATTAAAATAATCAAGCAAGGCCGAAAAGCAAAGTACTCCTAAAAAAAGCATCAGTATAAGGCTAAAAATCAAAGGAATTAAGGCAAATTTTAAAAATTTAAGACTTAAAAAATCTTTGATTGCAAGTTTTAAAATATCCAAATTATGCCTTTTTGTAGCATTCTTCTAGTTTTTTATAAATAGTATCAAAATCAAGCTCTTGTTCTAAAATTTGAGCTAAAACTTCATTGTCTTCTTTGCCATTCCAAGTTTTTTTATAGCTACCATCTTTGTAACCATGGTTTTGTCTAAAGATATTTAAAACATTTTTACCTATGTAGGTTTTATAAAGAATTTCAAGATTAAGCCCACATTTAATAGCTAGGGTAAAATAGGTTGAAAGTAATTCTCCAAGATTAAATCCAAAACCACTGCATTTATGGATAATAAGCTCTATATCGTTTAAAATGCCATAAATATCACCCTCATTAGGATGCTCTTCTTCTTTGCAAAAATCTTGAAACACGCTTACAGCATTAACTTCTGTGGCTATAGCTTTGAAATCTTTATTGTTTTTATCGCGATACTCTTCAAGTAAAAGACTTAAAATAAAATGCCAAATATCGACAATCTCTATACGCACATTTTCCCAATTTGTTGGACTTGAAATATTTTTCCAATGTTTCCATGTAAAAGAGTCTATAAGTTCTGCACATTCCATATAAATACAGCGTCTCCAACTGATCAGTTTTCCTTCTTTGGTATAGCCATTTTCCCAATTTAAGCCGTTTGTTTCATCGTTGAGTTTTTGTTGGAGTTTGAGCATATTTTCCAAAATTTCGATATTTGTCATTTAAAAACTCCTTGATAATTTTTAATATTATATGATTTAAGCGTAAAGATTTAAACTATCATCTGTCTTATCTTGATTTTCCTTGGCTTTTTCTTGTCGTTTTTCAAGTTGTTTTTTCATTTGTTCTAAAACTTCATCAAGAAGTTTTTTGCTATCTTCAAGCATAGAAGTGTTGATATCTTTATTATTTGTTTGATTTTGTTTTAGTAAATCACTGAGTTTATTTGTAAAATTATTCATAATAGCATTTTGATGGTTTTCATCATTTGGTGTTGGTAGAACATTTGCCATTTGCATAGCTGATTCTATAATTTCTTTTGGTTTTAACTCTCCGACTTTAGAATTTGCTAAAAAGTCTTTAATCATAGGTTCAACTTCTTTCATAGCATTTTTAATCTCATCAAGATCATTTTGCGTGAGCTTAGAGCCTTCAAAAGTAAAGCTAAAGCCATACTGACGCTTAAGATTAAGAGTTTTACCTTCTTCATTATTTGTATAACTTACGCTTTGATTGTCATACATAGATAAAGCTAAATGTTTGCCACTTTTTGTTGTATAATCCATCGAAAAACTTTGGTTTTTGCTAGCATCAATTTGCATTTCTTTCCCTTATATTTATAGTTTATAAAATATAAAATCGGTTATTTTTAAAAATGTTTTAGTATAATTTTTATAATCATGGATGAAAGAATTTTAGAATTTATAAAAAATGAGCAGCTTTTATCTTGGGCTATGATTGATGAAAAAGGTGTTTATACAGCTAGTGCTTTTTATGCTTTTGATGAGAAGAATTTAGCTTTTATTATCGCTTCTCATGAAGATACTAAGCATATAAGATTAGCCAGTGAAAATTCAAGTATAGCACTTAATATAGCCAAAGAAAGTAAAATAGCCTTTTTAAAAGGTGTGCAAGCTAAGGCTGAGTTTAAAATGGCAAGTAAGGAGCAAAAGAAAATTTATTTTTCTAAATTTCCCTTTGCTATACTTGATAAAAGTGCAAAAATTTATGCCTTAGAGCTTTTTTGGCTTAAATTTACTAACAATGCTTTAGGACTTAGTAAAAAGCTTGAGTTTTGTAAAAAATAAATTTTTATGATTTTGTTTAAAAAAATGAGTTATGATTATGGTTTATGTAAATTGTTAGGTATAGAAAATAAATGTTAAATGTAATTCACGCTTTATTTTTTAGAGAGTTAAAAACTAGATTTGGAAAAAATAGGTATCTTGGATATATATGGGTAGTTGGAGAGCCTATGAGTGTTGTACTTTTGGTGACTATTATAGGAACTGTTATTAGGGAATATCATCATCAAGTTATGCCTGAAGGAATTTCTATTTTTATGTTTTTGATTTCAGGCATTATGCCTTTTTTTATGTTTAGAAGTATAGTAACTCAGCTTATGAATGGAATAGGGGCAAATTTATCTTTGTTTGCCTATAAACCTGTAAAACCTATACATGTATTTATTGCTAGAACTTTACTCGAGTTTTGTATTTATTTTGTGATTTTTATCACTGTACTTTTTTTTGCAGGATGGTTCTTTAGACTCGATGTATTTCCTGTTCATTTACTTGGAGTTTTATTTTGTATTTTTTTACTCATATGCTCAGCTTTTGCTTTAGGGATTTGTTTTGCTATTGTTTGGCACTTTGTAGAACCTTTAAGAACTTTATTAGCTTATTTTAGTATAGTATTTTATTGGAGTTCTGGGATTATATTTCCCACTTGGTTAACTCCTCGTCCTTTACTTGATATATTTTATTACAATCCTTTGCTTCACATAATGGAGCTTTTAAGATTTAATTTTTTTGAAAATTATCCTTTGCAAGATGAATATAGTTATTTTTATGCTATATTTTGGATTTTACTTGTTTTATTTATAGGGCTTTTTATTTACTACTATAATAGACAAGCTCTAACGGCGGCAAAAAAAGAATGATAAAGCTAATTAATCTAACTAAATCTTATCCTTTATTTAGTGGTGGAAGGCATTATGTTTTTAAAAATTTTACTTTTGAATTTCCTGAAAATTGTAGCATAGGTTTAATGGGATATAATGGCGCAGGCAAGTCCACTCTCATGAGACTTTTAAGCGGAGCAGAGCTTCCTGATAGTGGCAAGATAATTACTAATAAAAAATTATCTTGGCCTTTGGGTTTAAATGGAGCTTTTCAAGGTTCTTTAACTGCCAGAGATAATGCTAAATTTGTAGCTAGGGTGTATGGATATAAGGGTAAAGAACTTCAAGAAAAAGTAAAATTCGTAGAAGATTTTGCTGAAATAGGAAAATTTTTTGATGAGCCTATGAAGACTTATTCTTCGGGAATGAGTGCTAGAATAGCTTTTGGACTTAGTATGGCTTTTGATTTTGATTATTATTTGATCGATGAGGCTGGAGCTGTTGGAGATCCTGCTTTTAGGGAAAAAAGCGTGAAATTATATAGAGAAAAATTAAGCAAATCAAAGGTGATTATGGTATCTCATAATGTAGCTGAAATTAAAGAATGGTGTGATAAAATAATTTATATGAAAAATGGACAAATTACGGTTTATGATGATGTAGATGAAGGAATAGCTGTATATCAAGGAAAAGCTTAATGGAAGAAAATAAAACTTTATTAGAAAAAATCAAAGATTTAAGTATATTTGATTCTTTTAAAATTGTTTGGTTTATAATGATTTTTGTTGTGATTTATTATACATTGATTGCAGCACCAAGATATGTAAGCACGATGATTTTAGATGTTAGATCAACAAGTGGAGAAAGTGCTCAAACAAGTGGAATCTTGTCTTTGCTTAGTAGTACTTCTACAGCAAGCGAAGATTTAAATTATCTAAAAGGTTATATAGAATCAAGTGATATGTTAAAAATTTTGGATGAGAAAATTAAACTTAAAAGTCTTTATCAAGAACAACATATAGATTTGCCTTTTAAAATTTGGGATTCAAGTTCGATAGAATCTTATCTTAAATATTACCAAGCAAGAGTTAAGGTGCATACGGATGAAACTACTAAGCTTTTGCAAGTAGAAGTAGAAGGTTTTACACCTAAATCAGCTCATTTGATTGCTCAAACTATTATGCAAGAAAGCGAAAAGTTTATCAACGAAATCTCTCATAAAGCAGCTAGAGAACAAATGGCTTTTGCTGAAAATGAAGTACAAAAATACAAAGAACGATATCAAAAAGCACAAAATGATTTGATCGCTTTTCAAAATAAATATGGGGTTTTTGATCCCTTGAAACAAGCTGAAGCTAAAGCAAGTTTGGTTGCGCAAATTGAGACTAATTTAGCTCAAAAAGAAGCCAAACTTTTGACTTTGCAAAGCTATATGAATGATGCAGCACCTGAAGTAGTAGCACTTAAAGCAGAAATTGAAGCGATTAAAAAACAACTTTTAAGGGAAAAATCTAAAATTTCAGCTAACAATTCTTCTCAAAAGCTTAATGATTTGGCTGCTAAATTTCAAGATCTAACTATAGAAGCTACTTTTGCGCAAAAAGCTTATGAAGCAGCTTTAAAAGCTTATGAAAGTGCTAGAATAGAAGCATTAAGAAAAATAAAACAACTTGTCATCATTCAAAGTCCAGATATTCCAGAAAGCGCAAAATATCCTGAAAGAATTTATGATATTTTAACAGCATTTATTGTATTATCTTTGATTTTTGGGATTGTTAAATTTATTAAAATGATAATAGAGGAGCATAAGTATTAAAATGAAAAAAATATTAATTTTACTTTTTAGTTGTATTTTATGTTTTGGAGCTGTGGATGTTTCACAAATCATTTCAGCAGAGGATCAAGGTTCTACTACAACTAGCATAGATCAAAATTTAAGCTCAAATTATGATATAGTAAATAAAGAAAATAATCTTACAAAAATTCATCAAATTTTAGTATTTGGCGCTCATCTTTTTAATGGAAATTTTAAAAATTACAATCAAAGAGTTTATAACCCAGATTATAAGATCGCAGTTGGTGATCAAATCAGTCTTAAAATTTGGGGAGCTGTTGAGTTTTCGCAAGTTTTAGTGGTGGATTCTCAAGGAAATATTTTTATCCCTAAAGTAGGAGCTGTAAATTTACTAGGTGTGAAAAATAGTACCCTTGTAAGTGTTATAAAAGCACGTGTTAATAAAATCTATAAAAGCAATGTTTTTGTTTATGCAGATATGAATGCTTATCAAAATGTCAGTGTTTTTGTAACAGGAAGTGTTAATGCTCCAGGACTTTATCAAGGACTTAGTTCGGATTCAGTGATCCAGTATCTTGATAAAGCAGGGGGTATAAATTTAGAATATGGAAGTTTTAGAGATATTCAAATTTTGCGTAATAACAGCGTGATAAAAAATATTGATTTATATGATTTTTTACTAAAGGGGCAAATGGATCTTTTTCCTTTTAGAAGCGGAGATGTTATTTTAGTAGGAAATGTTCAAAATTACGCTTTTGTTAACGGTGATGTGCAAAGACCTTTTCGTTTTGAACTTTCAAATGATATTAAAACTTTAGCTGACTTAGCTAGAGTATCAGGTGCTAAACCTATCGTGACTAATGCTATCGTAAAAAGTTATGGTGAAGATCATAAACTTGATGTCAGTGCTTATAATAAAATGCAATTTTCAAAAGTTTTACTTAGAACGGGAGATGAGGTAGAATTTCACCCTGAGTATGTTTCTGAAAATATAACTATAAGTGTAAATGGCGAGCATAATGGTTTAAAAACTTTAGTTGTGGGTAAAGGAACGACTTTAGAAGATATTTCTAAATTAATTAAAGCCAATCCACAATCAAACATGCAAGCTTTACAAGTGTTTAGAAAAAGTGTAGCTAGAACTCAAAAAGAACTTATCAATGCTCAGCTTAAAGAGCTTGAAACTCTAGCTTTAACTAGTGGTTCTGTTACAGCTCAAGGTGCAGCTATAAGAGCTCAACAAGCAAAAACGATTTTAGAATTTATCCAAAGAGCTAAGCAAGTAGAGCCTAAGGGTCAAATTGTCATTGATAATCCAAAGTCTTATAATTCGGTTATTTTAGAAGATGGTGATACTATTAATGTACCAAGTAAGAATAATCTCATCATAGTTCAAGGTGAGGTTTCTTTACCTGGAGCTTTTGTGTATGATAAGGGCAAAGATTTAAGATATTATATCAATCTTGCAGGAGGTTATGGAGAAAGAGCGGATACTTCAAAAGTTTTGGTTATACGAAGCAATGGAAAAGCTGAAAAATATCATAGTGGTATAGATATGAAACCAGGCGATTCTGTGTTGGTATTGCCAAAAGTAGATAGTGAGAATTTGCAAATTTTTTCAATGTTAACTCAAATTCTTTATCAAATTGCTATTGCAACCAATGTCGTGCTTAATCTTTAAGGTTTAAAAATGAATACTCTTGAAATAGCCAAAGAAGTCTTTGAAAAAGAAGCACAAGCTATTTTGGATTTGGCTAAAAATTTAGATGAAAATTTTAATCAAGCTGTGAATTTGATGCTAAATACCAAAGGGCGTTGCATAGTCAGTGGAATGGGTAAATCGGGTCATATAGGTGCTAAGATAGCAGCTACTTTAGCAAGTACAGGAACGCCAAGCTTTTTCATCCATCCAGGAGAGGCTTTGCATGGAGATCTTGGAATGCTAACTCCTGAAGATGTTTTAATTGCTATTTCAAATTCAGGAGAAACTGAAGAAATTTTAAAAATCATTCCAGCTATAAAAAAGCGTAAAATTCCACTTATAGTAATGTGTGGTAAAAAAAATTCCACCCTTGTAAAGCAAAGCGATATATTTTTAAATATAGCTGTGGAAAAGGAAGCTTGTCCTTTGCAGCTTGCTCCTATGTCTTCGACAACCGCAACTTTGGTTATGGGGGATGCTTTAGCTGCTGCTTTGATGAAGGTAAGAAATTTCAAGCCTGATGATTTTGCCCTTTTTCATCCAGGGGGGAGTTTGGGGCGTAAGCTTTTAACCAAGGTAAAAGATCTTATGGTTTCAAGCAACCTTCCTATAGTGCATCCTGATACTGAATTTAACGATCTTGTTGATGTGATGACTAGTGGAAAGCTAGGGCTTTGTGTGGTACTTGAGAATGAAAAATTAGTGGGTATCATCACTGATGGGGATTTGCGTCGTGCTTTAAAGACAAGCGATAAACCAAGATTTGATTTTAGAGCTAAAGAAATCATGAGTACAAATCCTAAAGTAGTCGATGCTGATGCTATGGCAAGTGAAGCAGAGGAGATCATGCTAAAACATAAAATCAAAGAAATTATAGTAGGGAAAGAAGAAAGGGTTATAGGGATTATCCAGCTTTATGCTATAGGAAATGTTTAATGGCTCTTTTATCTGTTATTATTCCTTTTGGCTTAAGTAAGGAGCGTCCTTATATAGAAGAAAGGGTTATTGAGAAAGCAAAATATTTTAAAAGTGATGAGAATATAGAATTTATTTTCGTTGAAGGATATTCATCTAAAGATCACGAGCTTAAAAATTTTATCCAAGCAAACCATCATATTTATCTTAAAGATATGGATCAAAAAGCTTTTTCTCAAGGAAGATGTAGGAATTTAGGAGCAAGTTATGCGCATTCAAATGTTCTTTTGTTTTTGGATGTGGATTGTTATATTTCTTTGGATAATTTTGAAAAAATTTTAAAACTAATTCAAATTAAAAATATTTCTCAAAATATCAATGCTTTGATAGTTTTGCCTGTGGTGTATCTTAATAAAGAAGCTAATGAAAAATTAAAACAATACGATGATAAATTTTGGGATATTTTGATACAAGAGGATTTATTTACAGCAAAAAATACTTGGGTAAAATTTTTTGCCCCAAGTTCTACTTCAAGTATTGTGATAAATAAATATCAGTTTTTAAGATTAGGCGGAAATGATGAAAATTTTATCGGGCATGGTTATGAGGATTTTGATCTTTTTGCTAGAATTTTAAAAGCTTGTGTGAGTTTTGAAAAAATGCCTGCTAATTTAAGCTATGATGCTAGAAATTGGAATTTTTTTAACTTTAAAGGTTTTAGATCTTGGTTTTCATTGCTTGGTTATGAGGCTTGTTTTTATGGAATTTATATGTATCATTTTTATCATATAGAACCCAATCAAAACGCTTATATGCACAATAAAGATAAGAATCATCGGCTTTTTTATAAGCATTTAAAAAATATCAAAAAACACGATTTAAAGCCTTTGCAAGTTTTTAAAGCCAAAGGTGAAAAAGTTTTAATGCTTTTTAAAGATCAAAATTATGATTTTAAGGATATTAGTGTTTATATGGGAGAAATCATCTATAAAAATATCAGTGATTTTTTTATGGATAAAGAGTTAAAATATGAACTTTTGTTGGATTTTTTACAACAAGAAAAAATCACTAAAATATTTTTGGATGCAAGTATAAAACTACAATTTGATGGTATAGATTATTGTGATATTTTTTATTTTCAAAAAGGAATTTTACCTCATTCTTGGTTTTTTGCAAAAAAATTAGATTTAGATTATAAACAAGATTTCAATTTAAGCGAGCAAAAACTTTATCAAGTGAAAGAATATTTCTTAACTTTAAAGGAGGATGAAAAAAAAGTTATCTTAGATTTTTTAAGCCAAAACAATGATGATAAGTATGATTTGTATAAAATGCTTTATTATTTGATTAACGAGCTTTATAGTTTTGAGCATGAGGGAATTTTTTATCAAATCATCATTGATAAAGAAAAAATGCTGATGGCACAAAAACATGATAAAAGCTTTTATCCTTTAAGATCTTTTGTTTATAAACCTTATTTGCATGAGCTTAAGAGTATAAGACCTTTTTCATTTTTGATGAAAATTTTAGGTTTAGAGTATCTTGGTGCTATGATTTCACATACTAAATTTTATCGCTTGGCAAGAAAATTGTTTTTTAATCCCAAGGGTTTTTTTGAAGATTTAAGAGCTAAAAAGGCTAGAAATTGATATGTTGTTAAAAGCAAAGTATAAAAAAAATATATCTTTCTTCTTTAAAAGTTTGCTAATTTCCATGCAAAATTTTTTAAAACAATTTAAACCTAAAAAATACAAAGCCTATAATAAATATGTCATAGTTTCAGCGGTTTATAATGTGGAAAAATATTTAGATGATTTTTTTAAGTCTATAATTAATCAAAGATTGGATTTTAAAAGTAATATTTATCTAATTTGCGTTGATGATGGTTCTACTGATAATTCAGCCAATATCATTAAAAAATATCAAAAAAAATACCCAAAAAATATTGCCTATCTATATAAAGAAAATGGTGGTCAGGCAAGTTCGAGGAATTTAGGTTTAAAATATTTAAAAGAAAATGATTTAAATATTTTTTGGGTAACCTTTACTGATCCTGATGATTTTTTAGATAGGGATTATTTTTATGAGGTAGATAGTTTTTTAAAAAAACAAAATAATATAGCTATGGTGGCTACAAATATTATTTTTTATAGAGAAAAAAGAAAGATTTTATATAAAGATACTCATGCTTTAAATTTTAAATTCAAAAGACAAAAAAGTGTTTATGATAATATAAAATTAAATGAAAATATTCAACTTTCGGTTGCATCATGTTTTCTAAGATGTGATTATTTTAAAGATACTTTTTTTGATGAAAATTTGATCTTAAATTTTGAAGATGGAAAATTTATTAATATTTATTTATTTAAAAATTTAAATCTAAAATCTGTATTTTTAAAAAATGCAAGATATTTTTATAGAAAAAGATTTGACAAAAGTTCCACTTTAGATAAAAAAAATGAAAATAAATTTTACTATTTGGAAATTTTAGAAAAAGGATATTTGGAGCTTTTAAATTTCGTAGCAAAGCAAGATAAAATTCCTATTTTCATACAAAATGTTATTTTGTATGAACTATTTTGGCAGGTGCAAGAACTGGTTAATCATCCTGAAAAATTATCTTTTATGAATCAAGCTAAAATTCATAAATATCTTGATTTGCTTGATCAAGTTTTTTATTTTATTGATAAGCAGAGTATAATAAAATTTAATTTTAATCCTTTTTTGTTTTTACACAAAATGGGATTTTTACATTGTTTTAAAAAAGAAAAAGTACCTATAGATAAAGTTTTTATTGAACAAATAGATGATAAAAATGATGAAATTTTGATTAAATTTTATACTGCAGATATTAATGATGAAGTTAAAATGCTTTTTGATGATAAGTCGGCTAAAATCATTTGTTCAAAAATCAGACAATATGATTTTTTAAACCGAGTTTTTATTTATGAAAGAAGAATTTGGTTTAAATTTTTTATAAATGCTAAAAATATGATTTGTTTTATTAACGATAAAAATGTTGACATAATCTATCAAGAAAAAAAGTGCACTTTTTATGATGTTTTTTATGAAATTAAAAAATTAAAAAAAAGAAGAGCTAAGAATAAATCATTATGGCTTTTTGCTGATATGCCTTTTAGAGCTGATGATAATGCTGAACATTTATATCGCTATGTTATGAAAAATCATCTTAAACAAAATATTGTTTTTGTTCTTAGAAAAAATTCTCATGATTATAAAAGGCTAAAAAAAGAAGGTTTTAAACTTGTTGATCCAAAAAGTTTTAAATTTAAATATTTGGTTTTTAAGGCTGATAAACTTATTTCATCACATATTGATAGGTATTTTTTTGAAGCTTTGGGGGAAAATACTTTAAAGACTAAAGATTTCATATTTTTACAACATGGGATCACAAAAGATGATTTATCTTCTTGGTTGAATCAAAGAAAAATTGATTTATTTATTACTGGAATGCAAGATGAATATGATTCTATAGTAGGAGATTTTAATCGTTATAAATTTACTCCAAAAGAGGTAAAATTAACAGGATTTCCTAGATGGGATGCTTTGCTTAAAAATAATAAAATAAACACTAAACAAATTCTTATTATGCCTACTTGGAGAGAATATATAGTAGGTTCTTATAGTAAAAAATTAATGAAAAGAAGATTTAATCCAAAATTTTATGAAAGTGAGTATTTTTATAGATGGGGTTCTTTTTTACACAGTAAAAAATTACAAGAATTACATGAAAAATGTAATTACAAAATAGTTTTTAATCCTCATCCACAAATTAGACCTTATTTGGAAGGTTTTGATTTACCAAATTATATTATAACACCTTCTGTTGAAATAAGTATGCAAAAGCTTTTTTGTGAATCATCTTTAATGATAACGGATTATTCAAGCGTGGCTTTTGAGATGGCCGTTTTAAAAAAGCCCGTGATTTATTATCAATTTGATAAAAATGAATTATTTTCTAGGCATACATATACTCAAGGTTATTTTGATTATAATAAAGATGGATTTGGAACTGTAGTTTTAGATATAGATAATCTATTATATGAATTAAAAATGAAGCTACAAAACTATAGTTTTAAAAATAATTTTTTAACTCCTAAGGTAAATTCTTTAGAAAAAGTTACACAAGTAATTTTATCCATCTAATTCCTTACACATTTTTTCAAATTCTTGATAGTATTTCCATGATGCTACTATATCTGGGCGATGTTGTTTGATATGGGTTAATTCATAACTCATCATTTTTTGCAACTTTCTTCTTCTATAGGGATCATGTTTATAAATATCAATATATTGTTGTTCTTTAATTCGTATCTTTTTTTCTTGAACTAATTTTTGCTTTAATGTTTTATTAAAATTAAAAAAATATAATTTCAATTCTTTTATAATATTATCTATTAATTTTAAATTATCAGATAATTTAATTAATATTTTAAATACATTTGAATTAGTTATTGTTAATGTAATATCTTTATAGCAATTTGTATTAAATGTAGAATGAGAATCTATAATTAATAGCTCTATGCCTTCTAAAACGTTTAAAGTCAGTGGAAATATAATTTTTAAATCTCCTATAATATTTTCAGAATAATTATATTCTTGATTATAAGATATATTTATAAAATTACATATTTTTTGAATTGTGTTTTTTGTGTCTACTCCTATAATATCTTTTATATCAATATAAAGAACATCTAAAATATTATCAAAATTTTGTAGCATCGAATACTCCATTACACAAGTTCTAAATCCCATTTCTTGATGTAATGCAGGCCAAGATAAAAAATTTTTTAGATTTAATCTAATTGGATGATTTTCTCCGCTCGAAAAATAATAAAAACGATCGAAAACATCACTTAAATTAGTTTGTAGATCAAAATTCATAATTGCGTCAGATTTTCTAGTTCTATGATTTATATAGCAAGTAAATATTTCAAAATAATCTCTTACTTGAAAAATAAATTTACATTTTTTTTGAATCAATTTACAAAATTTTTCAAAATCATTAAAATGATAATCTTTTAAGCGTATGCCTTTTATATGATCAATATCATTTAATAAGATATTAAGAGCATATTTATATCTTTGTAATCCTGTTTCATAATTAAAAAAATTATCCGGAATAATAATTTTATTGTAAGATAAAAATACTTTTAATGCTTCAGTCCCAGTTCCATGTCCACCAAGCCACACAAACTCATAGTTATCTGGTAAAGGCAAATTCATCTCCCAAGCAAGTTCAGCAGGTATGTTATGATAATTGATTTTTTCATTTTTATCATTTAATTTCTTAGGATCAAGTAATGAAGGATAAGGATGGTTTTCTTTTTTGTATCTTTCTTTGAAATCATCTGATAATAACCATTCTTCTATAAGATCAAAATTTTGTATAAAATAATTAAAATTATGAAAGATATTATCCAATATTGCTCTATAATCTTGATGAATTTTTAATATATTTTTTATTCTTGAAAATTCTTTTAAAAATAATTGTTTATTATCTATCAAACCTTCAAGGATGCTAGAGTTAATCTGATCAAATTCTTTAAAAATTTCTCTAAAAATTTGAAATTCTTTATTTGCTTTTTTAATATTATTTTTTAATTTAAATCCAGATCCCTTATACCAATTCTGATAAGCTTTGATTAAAACTTCACCTAGCATATAAGACAAATGAAATTTATATTTTAAAGCTTGCTCATAATCACTACATGCTTCTAAACTTGGATATTTGAGTTGAGGAAAAACTTGTATGGTTTGTTGATAAATTTTTTGTTCTTTTTTGTGTTGTTTTTTAATTTTATAAAGTTTTTTAAATAATGCTATATACCCCCCCCCACTACTACTGTTTGCAAAATCAATCATAGCTTGACCTAGTTTGTAAGCAAGATGATTTTTTACTCTTTCTATAGCTGAGTTTGG
>NZ_NXBA01000082.1:0-11297 GCF_002383835.1 Campylobacter sp. 107 | reverse complement strand
AGCCACACAAACTCATAGTTATCTGGTAAAGGCAAATTCATCTCCCAAGCAAGTTCAGCAGGTATGTTATGATAATTGATTTTTTCATTTTTATCATTTAATTTCTTAGGATCAAGTAATGAAGGATAAGGATGGTTTTCTTTTTTGTATCTTTCTTTGAAATCATCTGATAATAACCATTCTTCTATAAGATCAAAATTTTGTATAAAATAATTAAAATTATGAAAGATATTATCCAATATTGCTCTATAATCTTGATGAATTTTTAATATATTTTTTATTCTTGAAAATTCTTTTAAAAATAATTGTTTATTATCTATCAAACCTTCAAGGATGCTAGAGTTAATCTGATCAAATTCTTTAAAAATTTCTCTAAAAATTTGAAATTCTTTATTTGCTTTTTTAATATTATTTTTTAATTTAAATCCAGATCCCTTATACCAATTCTGATAAGCTTTGATTAAAACTTCACCTAGCATATAAGACAAATGAAATTTATATTTTAAAGCTTGCTCATAATCACTACATGCTTCTAAACTTGGATATTTGAGTTGAGGAAAAACTTGTATGGTTTGTTGATAAATTTTTTGTTCTTTTTTGTGTTGTTTTTTAATTTTATAAAGTTTTTTAAATAATGCTATATACCCCCCCCCACTACTACTGTTTGCAAAATCAATCATAGCTTGACCTAGTTTGTAAGCAAGATGATTTTTTACTCTTTCTATAGCTGAGTTTGGATTATGCATAAAAGATTCCTTGTAAAAATTTATTTTTAATACAAAAATAAGCTATTATTATACATTATAATTATATAATAAAAACTAAAAGAAATGAAATTTAGTTTTTGTTATATGCAGCTAGGATATTAAAAAATGAAAATCGTAGGCGTAGTTATCCCAATCTATAATGTAGAAAAATATTTAAGAGAATGTTTAGATAGTGTTGTCAATCAAACTTATAAAAATTTACAAGTTGTACTTGTAAATGATGGAAGTACTGATGAAAACTCACTCAATATTGCAAAAGAATATACTTTAAAAGATGAAAGATTTATACTTTTTGATAAGGAGAATGGTGGACAAAGTACCGCAAGAAATGTAGGTATAGAATATTTTTCTGGTGATTTTTGTTTTAATATCATTAACGAAGAACTGCAAGTTGACAAGCATCAGTTGGTAGAATTTTCTATAAAAAATAATAATTCTCGTGCTATTCGCAAAATTTACAAAAGTTCTAATTATTTTGCAAATAAGAAAGAAGCGATCAATTTTAAAAATCCAAACATTGATTTTATTGTATTTTTAGATCCTGATGATTATTGGACATTAGATTGCATTGAAGAATGTATTAAAAGATCAGATAATATGGATATAGTTTGGTTTGACTATCAGATGTTTTATGATAATATTGAAGAAAAACATTATAAACATAAAACAAATTTAACAAAATCTCAAATGCAAATTTATGAATATTATAAACCAGAGAAAATTACATCCATGCAATGGCTTGAGAGATGTTTAAAAATTCAAGCCGACCTTCCTTTTTGGTGTGTGTGTGGGGGTATATATTCTTTTGCTTATTTGCAGAAAATAAAATTAAAATTTTTAGATGGCTTAATTCATGAGGATGTACATTTTGGGATGTTGCTTTTTGCTCAAGCTAAGCATATATATGTATTTCCAAAAGTTTTATATTATTATCGTATACGTTCAGCTTCTACTGCTTCTTATGATAAAATAACTACTAAGGCTAATATTACCCCCTATATTGAACATTTGTGTGATGTTTTTGATGGTGATGTTAAAGCAGCTAAAGAATATCATGCAAAAAGCAGTATTTTTTTAAATGCTTGGCATATTAGGGAATTTATTGCCAAGGAGTATGATAAAGAAAAAGGGAAATTGCTAGAAGAGGCGTTTTTTATGTTTTTATATTTTTGGTATTTTGATTTTGTGGAGTTAAAACATGATCCTAGAAGAATCAAAGAGCTTTTTAGAGAGCATAAGCCCATTTACGAATGCAATCATAAACGCTATCCCGAATTTGACTTTTTTTGTAAATATGGTTTAGTAAGATATAGAATCCAAAAACAACTTTCTTATAGAATAGGTTATGTTCTTACTCGTGTTAAAATTTATAATTTTTATTTAATTCCTTTTAGATTAATTTTAGAATTTATTAAATTTAAAATGGAAAAAAATAAAAAAAAGCTACCTAAATTAGATGAATATCCTGATTTTAATGATGTGAATCGGGTTAAAAATCATCTTTCTTATCTTATTGGCGAAGCTTTAATTAAGTCTATAAAACAATGGTATTTAGGCAAACCTTTGATTTTACCTTTTGCTTGGTATGCGATATACAAAAAAAAGAAAACAAAGAAGCCCGACTATAAAAAACAAGTTGCTCATAAACCTTATTTTATTCTTCCTGATCATACTTTGCTTAATATTTCTAAATATAAAAAAGCTATGCAAAGTTCTTTAAGTATTTATTCCAAATTTAATGATGCTTCTAGAGCTATAAACACTGATATAATTTGTGATTATGCTTTTTGCACTTCTAAAGATCGATGGTCTTGGTGGATTGTTGATTTACTTGATACTTATTTTTTGGAGAAAATTAGGATTTTAAATGTTAAGAATACTTTTTTAAGATCTAGTATGCGTGATATCAAAATTTATGTTTCAATCGATAATACACAATGGACACTTATTCCTCAAAATTTTTATATATGGAAATATAATAATTTTGAATGTGATGTTGTTATATCTAATAGAGTTGAAGCAAGATATATAAAAATACTTTTAGAAAGAAAGGTTCTTAGTTTGAGTAAAGTTGAAGTATTTAAAAAAAGAAAAAAAGGTTATATTATATCTTCTAAACCAGATGGATTAGGTATGAGAATAGCTAGCATTTTAGTAGGTATGTATTTAGCTAAAAAAATGAATTTCGAATTCGGATTTTTGTGGCATAACTCTATAGATTTGGCTTTCATGGGGATTACACAATCTTGCAAAGATGAAAAATTGAATTACTTAGGCAATTGTATGGATGAGGTTGATATTGTATTTGGTGAAAGTTTTATTGAGCAATATTTGTTACCATCAGAAGGACTAGAATATAGCCATGGTAATGCTATAAGAAAAGATAAAAGAACTTTTGAGTATCTGACAGATCAAGAAAATTTTGAAAAGGAATGGGGGTGGTATTCTACAGATATTTTGCCAAACTTATGGATCGAAGATTGTAAAGAGAGTGAGTGCTTACATGAAATACAACAGATTTATACTACAATTAATTTTTCAAAACAATATCAAGATATTTTAATTAAGGTTCAAGATGATATTGCGAAATTACAAGCCAAATTTATTGCTTTGCATATTAGAGGCGGGGATATTATTTTTTCAAACATAAGAAAAGCTCCTAGTTTTACTCCTGTTATAGAAAGGCTTTTTCCTTATGAGATTGCTTTAGAGATTGCTATAAAAGAATTGGATAAAAATAATAATATTGTAGTCTTTGGGCAAGATTTAAATGCTAATAAAGAATTGGTTGATTATCTAAAATCTTTTAAACAATATAATCATTTAAAAATTCTTGATATCAGTTCATTTATAGATCCTAATTATACTGAAATGCAAAGAGCCTTTTTTGAAATTAATTTTATGTCCAAAGCCGAAAAAATTTATTCAGCCAAAGAATCAGTTTTCTCAAAATTAGCAATGATGATTTCTGGAAGCAATAAGTTAATATCTTTTCATGATATTTTTTCAAAAGATGAGCAATTGAAATTGATAATTCAAAATATGAATAAATTGTCTTTACATTTTTTGCAAAAAGCTATGTCTTCATTTCGATTATTTCAACTTTCAAGAGAATTAAATTTGCCATTAGAAAATCAAATTAAATATCTTGATGAGGCTTTAAAATTAGACAATGATAATGATGGATATAGAATTTATAAAATGCAATGTTTATTTATGCAACAAGATTATAATCAGATTAATGAAAATATTAAAATAATTTTGGAAAACCGTTATGAGTCTTTTTTTCAAACCTTATTATCACATTCTTTAGGAGCTTTTAATGACTGTTATCAAGATTATATTAATTTCAATGATGAAAAATATCCATATATTTTTATCGTAGGATTTAAAATTTCTAGTTTTTTAGGCGACCTCAAAAGGGCTCAATATTTAAAATTGATCTTGCTAAAAAATAAAAACAATACTGAAAAAGACTTATTATTGAGATATTTAACTAATGATTGTTTTAGTGCTGTAGGCTATGTTAAATCAGATATCAGATATCAATTAGGGAATGCTTTGATTAAAATGGAAATTATAAAAACATTTCAGATTTTATATAGAGAAAAAAAACAAAATAAACTTCTTAGAGAACATCCTATTGGAAATTTAGACTTAAAATCTTGCTCAGATTATTATGAATCTCTAGAATGTAAAAAACATCTTTCTTATCAATTAGGAGATTTGATACTTAAAGCTCATCAAAACAGATATAAAGGAGCTTATTTTATTTTGCCTTATAAAATATACATGCTTTATAAGAATTTTAAATACAAAAAAGGAAAATAATGGCAATAGAATTTGATATACAAGAATCAAAAATTTTAAAAGGAGTGTATATTATAACTCCTAACAAATTTAGAGATTTAAGGGGTGAAATTTGGACAGCTTTTACAAGTGAAGCCATAGATAAACTCTTGCCAAATGGATTAAAATTTATACACGATAAATTCATACATTCTAAACATAATGTTATCCGCGGTATCCATGGCGATGTAAAAACTTATAAGCTTGCCACTTGTGTTTATGGAGAAGTGCATCAAGTTGTGGTTGATTGCAGAAAAGATTCACCAACTTATTTGAAGCATGAAAGATTCATCATAAATCAAGATAATCAGCAAATCATTTTAGTTCCAGCAGGTTTTGGAAATGCTCATTATGTTAGCAGTGAAAGTGCAGTGTATTACTATAAATGTGCTTATTTAGGAGAATATATGGATGCACATGATCAATTTACTTATGCATGGAATGATGAAAGAATTGGTATAGATTGGCCAACAAATTCTCCTATCCTTTCAGAGCGTGATATTTTAGCGATGAGTAAGGATAAATGATGCAAAAAGATTCTAAAATTTATATAGCAGGGCATGGCGGCACTTTGGGAAAAACTCTTTATAATACACTTATAGATGAGGGTTTTAATAATATTATCGTAAAAACAAGAAAAGAATTAGATTTAGTAGATCAAAAAGCTGTGACTGATTTTTTCGCAAAAGAAAAACCAGAATATGTTTTTTTATGTGCTGCCAAGCTTGATACCTTAGGGCTTTTTACTCCAGCCGATGTAATTTATGAAAATAGCGTACTTCAAGCAAATATTATTCATTCATCTTATCAAAATAATGTTAAAAAGCTAATTTTTTACGGTTCTGCTTGGGCTTACCCTCAAAAAGCTATAAATCCCATTAAAGAAGAGAATTTATTAGATGGAAAGCTAGATTTAAAAGCCGTTGCATATGGTTTACCAAAAATCATAGGAACAAAAATGTGCGAAAGTTATAATTTGCAATATGGAACAAATTTTATCACTTTGTATCTTGCAAATTTGTATGGAGAAACAACCGAGTTTGATTTACAAAAAGCAAAAGTTTTACCGGCTTTGCTTCGCAAATTTCATTTAGCAAAGCTTTTAGATGAAAATAAAATTGATGAGGTTTTGAAGGATTTGCAAATGAATTTCTTAGAGCAAGCAATGGAATATTTACAAAAATTTGGTGTAAGTAAAGATAGCGTAGAAATTTGGGGTAGTGGTAGTGTAATTAGGGAATTTATTCATGCAAAAGATTTAGTCGATGCTTCTATTTATGTGATGAAAAATATAGATTTTAAAGATATTGTTTCATCTAATGAACCGCATCTTAATGTAGGAAGTGGGGAATTTTTAAGCATAAAAGAACTTGCTTGTTTGATTAAAAATATTGTTGGATTTAAGGGTGAAATTATGTTTAACAATTCAAAACCAGATTCTACAATGGATAGAATGTTAGATAGTTCAAGATTGCAAAATTTAGGTTGGAAGGCAAAAATCAAGCTTGAAGACGGCATTAAAATGATGTATGAATGGTATTTAAAAGAGCAAAATATAAGACAATAGGATAAATCATGAAAAAAACAGCATTAATTACAGGATTTACAGGGCAAGTTGGCTCACAAATGGCAGATTTCTTGCTAGAAAACACAGACTATGATGTTATAGGTATGATGCGTTGGCAAGAACCTATGGACAATATCTATCATTTAAGCGATAGGATTAATAAAAAAGATAGAATCAGTATTTTTGATGCAGATTTAAATGATTGCTCTAGTCTTCAAAAACTTTTCGAGAGTCAAAGGCCTGATGTGATTTTTCACCTAGCAGCTCAATCTTATCCAAAAACTTCTTTTGATATACCTATAGAAACATTACAAACAAATATCATAGGAACAGCAAATATTTTGGAAAACATTAGAATTTTAAAGGCAAAAGATGGATATGACCCTGTAGTACATATCTGCTCTTCAAGTGAAGTTTATGGTAAAGCAAAAACAGGTGTTAAACTTAATGAAGAAACAGCTTTTCACGGTGCAAGTCCTTATAGTATAAGCAAAATTGGCACTGATTATTTGGGAAGATTTTATGGCGAAGCTTATAACATTCGCACTTTTGTTACAAGAATGGGAACGCATAGTGGCCCAAGAAGAAGCGATGTGTTTTTTGAAAGCACAGTTGCAAAACAAATTGCTTTAATTGAAGCGGGTTATCAAGAGCCTGTTATCAAGGTTGGAAATCTTTCGAGTGTAAGAACCTTTCAAGATTGTCGTGATGCTATAAGGGCTTATTATCTACTTTCTCTTGAGAGTCAAAAGGGTAATATTCCTTGCGGAGAAGCTTTTAATATAGCAGGAGAAGAGGCTTTTAAACTTCCTGAAGTTATAGATATATTGCTAAATTTTAGTGATATGGAGGGGGGGTATTGAGGTAAGACAAGTTGAAGATAGGATGCGTCCTATTGATGCTGACTATCAAATGTTTGATAATAGTAAAATAAAGAGTTTTATCGATTGGAAAGCTGAAATTCCTGTTAGACAAATGCTTAAAGATTTGCTAAATCATTGGAGAAATGAAATTAAGAGAGGCAGAATTCCTTTAAATCGATAAAACCATCGATTTAAAGGAAAAATATGTCAAAAAAAGTTTTAATTACAGGTGGTGCAGGTTATATAGGTTCGGTTTTAACACCGATTTTACTTGAAAAAGGTTATGAAGTTTGTGTGATTGATAATTTGATGTTTGATCAAATCTCTCTTTTATCTTGTTCTCATAATAAAAATTTTACTTTTATAAATGGTGACGCTATGGATGAAAATCTCATTAAGCAAGAGGTAGCAAAAGCTGATATTATTATTCCCCTAGCTGCTTTGGTTGGAGCTCCACTTTGTAAAAGAAATCCAAAATTAGCTAAAATGATCAATTATGAAGCTGTAAAAATGATAAGTGATTTTGCAAGTCCCTCTCAAATATTTATTTATCCCAATACAAATAGCGGTTATGGTATAGGAGAAAAAGATGCAATGTGCACTGAAGAATCTCCCTTGCGTCCTATCTCAGAATATGGGATCGATAAAGTGCACGCGGAGCAATATTTGCTTGATAAAGGAAATTGTGTAACTTTTCGTTTGGCTACTGTTTTTGGAATTTCACCTAGAATGAGACTTGATTTACTTGTTAATGATTTTACCTATCGTGCATATAAAGATAAATTTATAGTGCTTTTTGAAGAGCATTTTAGACGCAATTATATTCATGTTCGCGATGTGGTTAAAGGATTTATTCATGGAATTGAGAATTATGATAAGATGAAGGGTCAGGCTTATAATATGGGATTAAGTTCTGCAAATTTGACTAAAAGACAGCTTGCTGAAACGATTAAAAAGTATATTCCTGATTTTTATATCCATTCAGCCAGCATAGGCGAAGATCCGGATAAAAGAGATTATTTGGTTTCAAATGCTAAATTAGAGGCTACAGGTTGGAAACCAGATAATACTTTAGAAGATGGCATTGAAGAACTTTTAAGAGCGTTTAAAATGATGAAAGTTAATCGCTTTGCAAATGTTTAAATAATATTATATAGAAGTTAAGTATATTTTGCTATAATTTTTATAATAAATTATAGCAAAATAAGTAGTAATTCAATGAAAACTATACGCACGCAAACTCCTCTTCGCCTTGGTTTAGCAGGCGGGGGAACTGATATAAATTTATATTGTGATAAATACACAGGTTATGTTTTAAATGCGACTATATCTTTATATATACATTGCACTTTGATCGAAAGAGAAGATAGGAGAATCATTTTTGATTCCCCTGATACAAATTCTCATTGTGAGTATGAAAGCAAAGAATTCTTAGGAAATGATGGAAAATTAGATATTTTTAAAAGTATTTATAATCGCATTGTAAAAGATTTTACAAAAAAACCTTTAAGTTTTTCTTTGCATACATACTCAGATGTACCAAGTGGTAGTGGTTTGGGCGGAAGCTCAACTTTGGTTGTAGGGGTTATAAAAGCCTTTGCAGAATGGCTTAATCTACCTTTAGGAGAATATGAAATCGCTAAGCTTGCTTATGAGATAGAAAGAGAAGATTTAGGCATAGTAGGCGGAGCACAAGATCAATACGCCGCAACTTTTGGTGGCTTTAATTTTATGGAATTTTATAATAATAAAAGAGTCATTGTTAATCCTTTGCGTATTAAAAACTGGATAGCTAGTGAGCTTGAAGCTAGAATTGTGCTTTATTTTACAAATATCACAAGAGAAGCAAAAGATATAGAAGAGCATAAAAAAGGAAAGCTCGGAGATGAAAAATCCCTTGAAGCTATGCACGCTATAAAACAAGATGCTATAAAGATGAAAGAAGCTTTATTTAAGGCGGATTTTGATACTTTGGCGAAAATTTTAGGCAAGTCTTGGCAGTCAAAAAAAATCATTTCAGAAATCGTTAGTAATGATGAGCTTGAAAGAATTTATAAACTAGCTATAGATAATGGAGCTTATAGTGGCAAAACTAGTGGAGCAGGAGCAGGTGGATTTATGTTTTTCTTTGTGGATCCTACAAAAAAATACAACTTAATCAAAGCTTTAAGCAAAGAGCAAGGTTATGTGCAAGATTTTTCATTTACAAAAGAGGGGGTTAAATCATGGAGAATTTAAATTCTTATATAAAAGAACATTTTCAAGAATCAATTTTAGTAAAAGAGCAAATTTTAAAAGATGAGAATTTGATAACTCTTATTAAAAATGCTTCATTAGAAGTCATAAAAGCTTATAAAAATGGTAACAAAACTTTACTTGCAGGAAATGGTGGCAGTGCTGCAGATGCACAGCATATCGCAGGGGAATTTGTAAGTAGGTTTTATTTTGATAGACCTGGTATCGCAAGTATTGCACTTTCAACGGACACGAGTATATTAACTGCTATTAGCAATGATTATGGTTATGAAAATTTATTTGCAAGACAAGTGCAAGCGCAGGGTGTTAAAGGAGATGTTTTTATAGGAATTTCTACAAGTGGAAATAGTAAAAATATTTTAAAGGCTTTAGAGCTTTGCAAGCAAAAAGAAATCATAAGCATAGGCTTAAGCGGAGCTAATGGCGGGGCTATGAATGAGCTTTGTGATTATTGTATAAAAGTACCTTCAACTTGCACACCAAGAATTCAAGAAGCACATATTTTAATAGGACATATTATTTGTGCTATCGTTGAAGAAGAGCTTTTTGGCAAAGGTTTTTCTTGCAAGCAATAATACTTTGTGGCGGCTTAGGAACAAGGCTTAAAAGTGTTATAAAAGACATTCCAAAGCCTATGGCACCGATAAATGATAAGCCTTTTTTAGAATTTATTTTTGAGTATCTTAAAAAGCAAGGCATAAAAGAAGTTATCTTAGCGGTATCATACAAATATGAAGTGATAAAAGAGTATTTTAAAGATGAGTTTTTAGGCATAAAAATAAAATACAGTATAGAAAAAGAGCCTCTAGGAACGGGTGGAGCTATAAAAGAGGCTTTGAAAATTATAAAAAACGAGGCTTATGTTTTAAATGGCGATACTTTTTTTGGCATAGATTTAAGCAAATTAAAGCTAAATAGAAGTAAAATTTGCCTTGCTTTAAAACAAATGAATGATTTTGATAGATATGGCACAGTAAATGTTGATGAACAATGTCTTGTAATTTCTTTTGAGGAAAAGGTATTTAAAAAACAAGGTTTAATCAATGGTGGTATATACTTACTAAAAAAAGATATTTTTGATAAATTTGATTTAGAGAAAAAATTTTCTTTTGAAGAATTTTTACAAGAAAATTATATAAAATTAAAGGCTAGGGCTGAAATTTTTGATGATTATTTTATAGATATTGGTGTGCCCGAGGATTATTATAATTTTATAACCAACCAAAGCCATTTTTAAAGGAGAAACTCTATGCATAACCCAAACTCAGCTATAGAAAGAGTAAAAAATCATCTTGCTTACAAACTAGGTCAAGCTATGATTGATTTTGCAAACAGTAGTAGTGGGGGGGGGTATATAGCATTATTTAAAAAACTTTATAAAATTAAAAAACAACACAAAAAAGAACAAAAAATTTATCAACAAACCATACAAGTTTTTCCTCAACTCAAATATCCAAGTTTAGAAGCATGTAGTGATTATGAGCAAGCTTTAAAATATAAATTTCATTTGTCTTATATGCTAGGTGAAGTTTTAATCAAAGCTTATCAGAATTGGTATAAGGGATCTGGATTTAAATTAAAAAATAATATTAAAAAAGCAAATAAAGAATTTCAAATTTTTAGAGAAATTTTTAAAGAATTTGATCAGATTAACTCTAGCATCCTTGAAGGTTTGATAGATAATAAACAATTATTTTTAAAAGAATTTTCAAGAATAAAAAATATATTAAAAATTCATCAAGATTATAGAGCAATATTGGATAATATCTTTCATAATTTTAATTATTTTATACAAAATTTTGATCTTATAGAAGAATGGTTATTATCAGATGATTTCAAAGAAAGATACAAAAAAGAAAACCATCCTTATCCTTCATTACTTGATCCTAAGAAATTAAATGATAAAAATGAAAAAATCAATTATCATAACATACCTGCTGAACTTGCTTGGGAGATGAATTTGCCTTTACCAGATAACTATGAGTTTGTGTGGCT
>NZ_NXBA01000081.1:0-189066 GCF_002383835.1 Campylobacter sp. 107 | reverse complement strand
GTTAAAGAATCAGTTCAAACCGTATCAGTTGTAGAAAATGGTAATCTAACAGCAAGAATTACTGCTAATCCTAGAAATCCTCAGTTAATAGAATTAAAAAATGTCTTAAATAGACTATTAGATGTTTTACAAGCTAGAGTAGGTTCTGATATGAATGCTATTCATAAAATTTTTGAAGAATACAAAAGCTTAGACTTTAGAAATAAATTAGAAAATGCTAGCGGTAGTGTAGAATTAACTACTAATGCTTTAGGTGATGAAATAGTTAAAATGCTAAAACAAAGTTCAGACTTTGCTAATGCTTTAGCTAATGAAAGTGGAAAATTACAAACTGCTGTTCAAAGCTTAACCACTTCTTCAAATTCTCAAGCTCAATCTTTAGAAGAAACTGCAGCAGCTTTAGAAGAGATCACTTCTTCTATGCAAAATGTTTCAGTTAAAACTAGTGATGTTATCACTCAATCTGAAGAGATTAAAAATGTTACAGGTATTATAGGTGATATTGCAGATCAAATCAATCTTTTAGCTTTAAATGCAGCTATTGAAGCAGCTCGTGCTGGAGAACATGGTAGAGGCTTTGCAGTGGTAGCTGATGAAGTTAGAAAGTTAGCTGAAAGAACTCAAAAGTCTTTATCAGAAATTGAAGCTAATACTAATTTACTTGTTCAATCTATCAATGATATGGCAGAAAGTATTAAAGAACAAACTGCAGGTATCACTCAAATCAATGATAGTGTAGCTCAAATTGATCAAACTACTAAAGATAATGTTGAAATTGCTAATGAATCAGCTATTATTTCTAGTACAGTAAGTAATATAGCTAATAATATCTTAGAAGATGTTAAGAAGAAAAGGTTTTAACCTTAGATAACTAGCCAAAAAGCTAGTTATCTCTAAATTTACTTATTGATTTAAAATTTGATTTTTACTCTTACATAAATTCTGCCAATTTGAAGCACTTTTGATTTCAAGACATTGTTTTAAACTTTCTTTTTCAGCTTGTACATTTTGCATTCTTTCATAAGTTAAGGCTTGGATATATAAAGCTCTTGCTCTATCTTCATCTGAAAGTTTTAATTTAAGTAAATCTGTTAAAACAGCTAAACTTTCTTCATTTTTATTAATTTTAGTCAAAGCATCAAGATACATAAATTCTAAATTAGGACTAAAAAGATTTATACCTTTAAAATTTTGATAGTCAATGGCCTTAGGTGCGTAAGTTAAAATAGTTGTTTGCATATTATGATCATTAGCGTAAGAAAGTAAAGCATCATAAGCTTCCACCATACTAAAATTCATTGGAAAACTTTCTAAAATTTGCAAAATTTTAATGGCTTGATTATAGTCATTTAAACGCAATAAAGATAAAAATTGCAAATAATAAGCCTTAAAATTCTCATCATCACTTTTTAAAATTCTAGAATTAGCTATGTCTTTAGAAATTTTAATCACCTGAGGATATTGTTTATTGTCAAAAAGAATAGATGCTTTTTGAAGACCATAAAATATAGAATCTTCATTATAATTTTTATCTATATAATCAAGTGCTTGTTCAACATTAGAAGTTCTGATAAGACAAGCTAACATTTGTTTTTTATTCTCAATTTTCTGACCTATATCATAAGCACTAAAACGCATAAAAATATTTGCAGCATTGATACAATTATCAGCTTTTATGGCATTTTTTAAATCATTAATGGCTGCTTTCTCTAAAAATTGAGTAGCATTTGGAATTTTTTTACTTTCTATAAGATCTTTATAAGCTAAAATAGCACTAAAATTTCCCTCTTTATAATAAAGTGCAACATCTTCATCTAAAGCTTTATTTGCAATATTCTCATCTTTATTTGCATATTGCTTCATTAAATCTGTATAACGCTGATGCAAAAAGCTTGCATTATTATCACCTAAAGCAAAGAATACCTCATCACTTGCTTTTTTAATTTCATCTAAATACTTACCATCTAAAAAATCATCCATATACAAATCAAGGTATTTTTTAGCATCACTAGATCTGTTAGTATGTGATAAAACCAAGGCTAAATCTTTTAAAGTTTCTTCATAACTTGGATCAAGTTTGGACATTTTAGCAAAGGCATCTTCATAAATACTTGCACTTATATCAAATTGTCCTTTTTGATTAAATAATTTAGCAAGTTCTAAAGATCTTGGAATATCTTTTCCAAAATATTCAGGATTGGCTTTTAAAATGGTATTAATATACTCTATAGCTTTATTTACCTGCTCATTTAAAAGCAAATTCTTTGCCAAACTCATAGCTGCTCTTGCAGCTAAATCTAAATTTTTTGTATTAAAATAAGTGTTTTCATAAATATTTACAGCTTTTTCTTTTTCATTTAAATTATAAATATAGTCTGCATAATCAAGTTTTGATAACTGAGTAAAATAATTATTAGGTTGTTCATTATCCAAAATCGACATTGTATATTCTACATCAGCACGCTGAGCTAAAGCAATATAAGTTCTTAACATTATATGTAAAACTTCTGAAAAATTTTTATCACTTGTAAAAGTACGCGTCCAATTTTTAGCGTCATCAATCATCTTTTCTAAAATTTGTTGATCACGCATGCTTGGATCTTGGGTGTAAAGTTTATTTTGAGCTCTTAATTTATATAGTATAAATTCACTAGTAAAAATACTGCCACGATATCTATTGATAGCATTTTGTGCATCAATCACCACTTGATTGTAATTAGCCTTATCGTATTCTTTTTTGATGCGTAAGTAAGTATTGATATCTGCACTTTGAGGAATGACAACAGGATCAGAATTTAAATCTAAAGCTCCAACATAAGGCAAGCTCTCATGTGGAAAATTGATATTAAAATCAAGTCCATCATAGTCTTTAACGCGTACTAGTTCTGGTGTAAAAATAAAAGTAAAAGCCTTACTTTTATGCGAACTTGATGAACTGAGTTCTTTATCTATATAAATATTTTGAGAAGTGTCAAACATTCTTGCTTGTATTTTTGGTAAAATGATCATTTTAATTTTTTGAGCTTCTTGTATAAATTTTAAATCAAAAGCAGAAAAACTCTGATCTTTTAATTTATTATCAACCATACCTGCAATATCACATTCAAAATGAACTTTTGCTTCGGTAATAAATTTTTGACATGTAAATTCTAAATCATTACTCGCATGTAAAACTGCAAAAGCTTGATTATTTTCGCGCCCAGTGTTTAAAACAAGCTCAAAAGCAAAAGCATTTAAAAAACTTAATAAAATTAAAAATAATATTCTCATAAAAATAATTATAGCAAAACTCTTATAACATTAACAATATAGCAAAAGTGCTTACACAAACACAAAAAGCTAAAATAAAATTTTGCATAAAACTAAACTTAATATTATGAACCCTATCATTTTTCATAAATAAAGCATGAATTAAAATCTTTAAATACGCATAAAGCATAATAACAGAAGATAAAGCCACAAAAAGCGCCAAATACCAATATCCATTTAAAATTGCTGTATTTAAAATCATAAATTTACCCCAAAATACTCCAAAAGGCGGGATACCTGCTAAAGAAAGCACACTAATGCTTAAACAAAAAGCAATTAAAGGTTTTTTAACCAAAAGCCCATTTAAACTCTCATAAGAATTATTCTCATAATTGCTTAAAATCATAAATACAACATAATTTGCAAAAGCAAATAAAGTCCAATATCCAAAAATAGCAAGCAAAATTCCATCAAAATTTTGTTCTTTTAATAAAGGAATGCAAGCTATCAAAACCAAAGAAGAATGCACTACAGAACTATAAGCAAACATTTTTTTGATATTGTTTTGACTTAGAGCTGCAAAAGCGCCTATAAGCATAGAAAAAATCGCTAGAACTATTATGATATATTCAAAACCTGTATTATTTAAAAAATCAAACAAACGAATAACCACAACCAACATGGCAACTTTTGGCACAACTGAAATAAAAGCAACCAAATTTGTATGTGCTGCATAATACACATCTTTAAGCCAAAAATGAAAAGGTGCCAAAGAAAGCTTGATTGCACAAAGAACAAAAATCATCACTCCAGCACCCAAAAGCATGGGATCTTTTTGAAACTCATTTTTTAACGCTAAATTAGCAGATAAATCTAAAGTTCCTGTTTTTAAATAAATAAAAGCTACAGCCATAACAAAAAACCCAGCTCCTACAGCCGCTATACTAAAGTATTTTATCGCACTTGAAATAGCATTATCACTTCCACGCATTGCTATTAAAGTATAAAGCGCCAAAGAAGAACTTTCAAGTCCTATAAAAATAAGTACTAAATTTGAGCTTGAAACCATCAAAAGCAAAGATGCAATCATAAATAAAAATAAAGCATAAAATTCACCTTGATTTTCTTCTTTTTGCATTAAAAGATATAAAAATGAAAAACACAAAATTACCAAAGAAGCATAAAATGAAACAATATCATTATTCAAAGTAGCTAAAAAAGCTTTTGCATCTAAACCTTGAGCATTTGCATTATTTAAAATCAAAAAAGCACTTACAATCAAAGACAAAGAACTTATGCCGATATAAAACGATCGATGAAATTTCCAAAAACCAGAGCAAAGCAAAAGAACTATTGCAGTTGTAATTAAAAATAAAAATGGATAAGATAAGCTTATATTTAAAAGTTCTAAATTTAAAAAATTATTTAACATTTGCCTCTCCTATTTTAGATAAAAAATCTAAAGTATTTTGCTCAACAGCCCTAATATTCATTGTTTTTATAAGATTATCCACATCTTTTTGTATCGGCTTTAAAAGTATATTTGGCATAAGCCCTAGTCCAAAAATCATTACTACAATGCACACAAGCGCTACTATTTCTCTAAAGCGTAAAGAAAAACCCTCTATAAAGCTTTGTTTTTGCATGAAAAATATTTTTCTAAATACTGCGAACATATAAATCGCTCCTAAAATAATCACCAAACCTGCCAACAAAGCGTAAAATAAATTAATCTTTGCTATACCTAAAAGAATTAAAAACTCTCCCACAAAAGAAACAGTTAAAGGCAAAGAAACACTCGCAAGTAAAATGAGCATAAAGAAAATTGAAAATAAAGGTGCTTTTTTGGCTAAAGAATGGTAAAAAGAAATATCATAAGTATGATATCTTTGGTATAAAAGTTCAACCATTAAAAATAAAGCTCCCGTTACAATACCATGTGCAAACATATAAAAAACCGCACCACTAATACCCAAAGCATTTAAAGAAAAAATTCCCAAAATCATCACACCAAGATGTGAAATAGAACTATAAGCAATCAATTCTTTAATATTTTCTGCTCTATAAGCAATTAAAGCATTATAAACGATACTTACTATACATAAAGCTACAATTAAAGGCATAAAATACACACTCGCATCTGGAAAAAGTGGTAAACAAAAAAGTAAAAATCCAAAAGGAGCCATTTTAAAAACTACAAGCATTACAGAAACAAGTACAGGCGAATTTGCATAAACCTTAGGTGCCCAAGTATGAAGTGGAAATAAAGGAGCTTTGATAGCAAAAGCGATAAAAAATGCTCCAAAAAGTAAAAGTTGCTCTGTAAAATTTACTGCTGAGGCATTATTTTTCCAAATTTCCAAGTCAAAAGTGAAGATATTTAAAAGCTGATAATTTAAATAAGCTTGATAAATCAATGCTACAAGCATTAAAATTGAACCCGCAAAAGCATAGATAAAAAATTTCACCCCTGCTCTAAAATCTTTACCATAAACTCCCATAATATAAAGCAAAGGCAAAAGAGAAAATTCCCAAAAAACATAAAACAACAAACCATCTTTTGCACTAAAAAGTCCCATAATAGCAAATTCTAAAAAGAATATACAAGATACAAGTGCTTTTTGTTCCAGCTTTAAAAATAAAAAGCTTAAAAATATCATCAAAGAACTTAAAAGCATCAATACAAGTGAGATACTGTCTACTCCTACGTGAAAGCTAAAAAATTTCAAAATTTTAAAAGAGAGATTATAATCAAAGCTTGCCCCTTGTAAAAAATCCGCAAAAATATCCAAATTTAAAGCCAAAATCATAAAACTTACAACAACGCTAAAAACCTTAACACCCCCACGATTTAAAAGCAAAACCACAAAAGCAGAAATTAAAGGAAAAAATATCAAATAATTTAGCATTTTACACCATCCATACCAAAATCAACAAAATCACAAAAGCTGCCACCAAAAATCTAAGCATTAAGTTTAAGCTGTTTGGCATAATCATTTTTTGTGAAATATTTTGAGAATACAAAGCAATTTTTTCAACTATTCTGTCAAAAATATAAAGATCACAATGTTTTAAAATCGTACATAAGCTTTCATATTTTGAAACGATAAATTGATGATAGAATTGAGGAATAAAATAATCATTACTTAAAAGTTTGTGAATTTTATTTTCTTCAATACTTTCTTTAAACCAAGAATTTTTATAAGCAAAAATAGCCAAAATTACACCCAAAATAGCTGCCGCACTCGCACAAATCATTACAATTTGATTTTGCGCATCAATAAAAACTAATTTTGTGCTTAAATATTCAAAAAAACTATGTTCAAAAAATCCTGCAATAATAGCTAAAACCATCAAAGGACTCATAGCCAAAAGTGCGATTTTACTTGCTTCATGTGGATGCTCATCATGTCTTGCAGGGGTAAAAAATACCAACATTAAAAGTCTAAAGCTATAAAATGCTGTTAAAAAAGCTGCGATTAAAAGCACTAAAAAAATACCATGATGAAAAGAAATGAAAGAATATCCTAAAATCAAATCTTTAGAGAAAAATCCTGCAAAAGGATAAATTCCTGCTAAAGCTAAAGATCCTATACACATCAAAATAGCGGTAAATTTTAAAGGTTTAAAAAGTCCACCCATTTTTTTAATGTCTAATTTATCATTCATAGCATGCATTACATTTCCAGCACCTAAAAAAAGTAAAGATTTAAAAAAAGCATGTGTAGCTAAGTGAAATAAAGCTATACCATAAGCCCCAAGTCCTGCAGCCACAAACATATATCCAAGTTGCGATAAGGTAGAGTAAGCAATAATGCGTTTTAAATCCCTAGCCACCAAAGCCATAGAGGCTGCAAAAATCGCTACAAAAGCTCCAAGTAAAGCAATAATATAAGAAACCTCAGGAACTAAATCATAAAGCGTACTTGCACGAATTACCAAATAAACCCCCGCTGTTACCATGGTTGCTGCATGGATTAATGCAGAAACAGGAGTTGGCCCTGCCATAGCATCAGCAAGCCAAGTGTGAAAAGGAAATTGTGCAGATTTTCCCATAGCCCCTATAAATAAACAAGTTGCGATTAAGATCAAAGCATTGTGATCTAGGCTTTGTGCCATGGAAAAAACTTCATCATATTTTAAAGTTCCTGCTTGCAAATAAAGCCAAAAAATTCCTAAAAGCATACCCAAATCCGCAATACGATTCATAATAAAAGCTTCATTAGCCGCAAAAGAATAAGTATCATTTTTATACCAAAAACCTATGAGCAACCAAGAGCAAAGCCCAACGCCTTCCCAACCTACGAAAAGTCCTAAAAAATTATCACTCATGACTAAAAAAAGCATAGAAAAGACAAAAAGCCCCAAATAAGCAAAAAATTTATTAAAACCTTCATCATGAGCCATATAAAAAATACTATAAAAATGCACACAAGTAGCTACAATACCTACAACACTCATCATAGTAAGTGAAATAGCATCTATATCAAAACCAAAATTTACTCCAGCAAACCATTCAAACAAACTCACATTAAAAGCTTCATTGCAAAAAAGCAAATACAAAGAACAAAAAGTACTCAAAGCTACTAGAAGTGAACAAAATATCCCTACAAATTGTTTTTTCTCACTCAAAGCAAAACAACTTGCAAACAAAAAAGCCATAAAAGGACTAAAAAGAGAAATCAAAGCCAAATTTTGCATACTAAGCCTCCACTTCTTTTAAGCTTTTTAATTCCAAAGTGCCTTTTCTTCTATACCAAAGCACACACAAAGCTACACCAACAGCTACTTCACAAGCCGCTACACCCATGATAAAAAGCGCAAAAACCTGTCCATTTAAATCATTGTGCATTTTAGAAGCTGCTACTAAAGCTAAATTAGCACTATTTAATAAAATTTCACTCGAAATAAAAAGCATAATGAGATTTTGTCTTTTTAAAATCCCTACAAGCCCTATGACAAACATTAAAATAGCAACGAAAAAATACTTTTCTATCATTGTTTTTCCTTTGTAAGCTCTTTATGAGTAAGAGTGATAGCACAAACTAAAGCGATCAAAAGCAAAATAGCTATAAACTCAAAAGCTAAAAGATATTTTGAAAAAATCGCTAAAGCCAGTTGTTTATTAAAATCAAACAAAGCAGGATCATTTAAAGGCAAATCCGTACTGATATTTTGGTATTTAAAACCTATAAGCATGGCCAAAAGTAAAATTGCACTTAAAACCACCAAAGTAAAAAAACTTTTTTTAGCTTTAAGTTGTTCTTTAAATTCTTTAGAAGCATCAAAAAACATCATCGCAAAACTATAAAGTCCAAGTACAGCTCCACTATAAACAATAATTTGTATCACGCCTAAAAACTCTGCATCAAGTAAAAAATAAAATCCCGATAAAAACACCATTCCACCCGCTAAAGCAGAAAGAGAATAAAGCATATTTTTACTTAAAACCGCAATAGCAAAAAAGCCTAAAACCACTACACTAAAAAATACAAAAGCCAAATTTTCTATCATTTATTTTCTCCTTGCTCTTGTGTGTTTTGATTTTCTAAGGCTCTTTCAATCATCACATCATAATAATTTGGCGTTTTTTTAACCCACAAATTTGCATCCTTTCTAAGACTTCCTGCTCCTTCAAATTCAACTTGATTTTTAAGCTTATCAATAGGAGTTAAAAAATCTTGCTTATAGCCAAAATAAGACCTTTGCTCGGCTGCATTTTCATACTCTGTGCCATGCACTATAGCAAGTTCAGGGCAAACCTCAGCACAAAAACCACAATAAATACAACGCCCTAAATTAATACTATAATTTCCTACTTTTTTACGCCCATTTTCATCTAAAGAAGTTTCCATTCTGATACAATTACTAATGCAAATTTTTTCGCAAAGCCCACAACCTATACATCTTTCATTTTCGCTTTCTATAAAACGCATCAAACGATGAACAGCACGGTAACGATTGTCAAGCTTTACCTTTTCAAAAGGATATTTAATCGTAGCGCTATTATTTCTCTTAAGCAATTCTCTCATCATCACAAAAAGCCCTACAAAAAGCTCTAGTTTAACGCTTCTACGCAAAGCTTGTGAAATTTTCTCCCAAGTGCTAACAGGAGTTTTTCTTTTTTCATCCACTAAGTAATAATTTTTCATATCAAACTCCTATAAAAGAACTGCCAAAGCAGTGATTAAAAGGTTTAAAACCGCTAAAGGGATTAAGATCAAATAGCACATTTTCATCACTTGATCTGGACGCAATTGCGGAAAAGCAGCTCTTGCCCAAAAATACCAAAAGAAAATAAAACTTGATTTTACTATCATCATAATCCAACCAGGAATAATCCAAAAGCTATTAAAACCCCCTAAAAACAAAAGAGTTACCAAAATAGCTCCAGCTATCATAGAAGCATATTCACCTATAAAAAACATACCCCATCTTAAACCCGAATACTCCGTTCCATAACCCGCTACAATTTCAGCATCATTTTCCGTCAAACAAAGCGGAGTTCTATTAGTCTCTATAAATAAAGCAATTATAAAAAGCACAAAAGCCAAAGGCTGTTTAAAAATAAGCCAAGAAAAAAATCCATCGCTTTGATAATTGTTAATATCCACCAAAGAAAAAGAACCTACAAGCATTACAATAGCAATCAAAGCTAAAGCTCCTACGCTTTCATAGGAAATAATCGCTACAAGCCCTCTTGCAGCCCCTAAAATCGACCATTTATTATTGCTTGCAAGTCCACCCAAAAACACCGCATAAAAGCAAAGCCCTGAAGTACCGATGACAAAAAGCAAAGCTACATTGATATCTGCCACTATAGGCTGAATCACCCTTCCAAATAAAGTAAATTCAGGTAGCATAGGAATAGCTGCTAAAGAAACAAAAGCACAAATAGCAGAAATCAAAGGTGCTATAGCAAAAATAAATTTTTGCGAATTTGAAGGGATTATATCTTCTTTAGTAAAAAGTTTTATCATATCAGCTACAAGTTGAATAAGCCCAAAAGGCCCTACCATATCAGGTCCTATGCGTCTTTGAAAATAAGCTAAAACCTTTCTTTCAGCATAAGTTGCAAGACCTGCTAAACTCGCAAATATTGCAATGATAATAATACATTTAATCAAAGCCTCTAAAGCAAAAAAAGCAAAATCACTCATGGTTTGCTCCTAATTTTTCTAAATTCGCCACAACAAATCTTTCATCAAACAAACTTAGCGTATCAAGTTTTTCATCAAAATACGGCAAGAAAGCTCCATTTTTTATATCCTTATCCACACGCACGCTAAGGCTTAATTCTTTATCTTTTATTTTAAGTTTTACAAGATCTTTATCTTTTAAATTTTTCTCTTTAGCTAAATTTTCACTTACACCTAAAAAAATCACCTCATTAATCGCACTAGCACGATTTGAAAATCTACCAAATTGATAGCTAGGATTAGCACTATAAAGCAAAATTTCATCTTCTTTTAGGCTTAAATTTTCAAAATTTGGAGAGATGAATTCTTTTTTAGCAACTTGTTTGAAACATTCTAAATTAAGCTCATATCCCCTTTTACAATCGCCTGCATTGGTATAAAAATTGTCTAAATGATCAAAATCAATCGGAGAAAAACCTTTATTTATAGGGAGTCTCTTAGTATAATTTATAGTATATTCCTCATCAAAACCTAAAGCATTAGCCAAATCATTTAAAAAATATCCCTTAAATTCTAAAGCAGCGTTAGTTGGTACCACTCTTTTATCATAATTTAAAAAAGTTCCTTCTTGCTGATTTAAACTCGCACTAGCTAAATTTGCATGCTCTTCATAAGAAAAACTAAAATCACCTTTTTCATTGTAGCCTAAAGTCTTGCCTTCTTGTGCGTTTTTATCCAAATCACAAATCATAGCCACACCTAAGGTATTAGTATGCGTAGGATTTAAAAAGACTTTAAAAGGAGTGGTATTTTGGATCAAAGCAAGTAATTTAGCAAGTTTTTTCGCATTTTTATGAAAATAAAAATCACTCCCTATAACAAGAGTAAAATTTGCTTTTTTAAGCAATAAATCTTCTAATTTATCTTCATCTATGCCTAAATTTTTAGCAAAAACAGAGCGTTGTACTTCTATGATTTTTTTCACTTTCTTAGGCACGACTTTTTTTACTTCTTTTTGAATTTCATTGCCTTCTTCATCTTTTTCTATGACTTGTTCTACAACTTCTTCGTTGATACTTTCTTCTATTTCTTTATTTTCACTAACAAAAAACTCTGCTAAATGAGTTTTGATACCTTCATCTTGGCTAAATTTTTGAAGTAAAAAATATAAAATTTGCTCTTCATCACCACTTTTATGAATATGTGAAATAAAATTTTTAGAATATTTTGCTATACCCATATCTTCCATAGGATGAAAATAAAGCCCTGAGCCTTTATTCATCACTAAAGCATTATTGATTTTATAGCTAAGCGTTGGAGCATCATATCTTAAAAGCATTCCAGCCACAACCAAAAAATCACTTTTTGTTATATCTTGAGTATTAGCACTATAAAACTCACCAGAATTAGCGATAAATTCTTGTAAAAATTCTTTAAATTTCAAAGCTTCTTCATTGATTAAAGAAAGATTAAATTTCTTTTTTAAATTTTGTAAAATCAAAGCTTCTTCATTGGTAATAAAACTATTAAATTTAATGTTTTTAATTTCATTTTTCTCAAAAAGTTCCACAAGTTCTTTAAAGGCTTTTTCATCTTTATCCGCCTCATTTTGCGTATCAAAAGCAAATCTTGCAGCCTTATTTAAACTTGCAAAGGCAAAATCATTACTCACACGATAAATTTTTTCTTTTTGATTGCTAATACCACTTTGCTTAATATCATAATACATCAACTCACAATCGCTTGAATGTGGATTTGAAGCAGGGATTCTTTTAAGTTCCCAAATATTTGAAGTGTATTGAAATTTCGAACCTATCAAAGCTCCTGTTGGACACACGCTTGTACATTCTCCACAAAATGAACAATCAAGCGTATCACCATTTGCAGGGCCTATCAAACTTTTTTGAAATTTAGTCCAAATCGCATAAGCATCTTTTCCCATGCTCTCTTTAAAGCTATTATCCACACTATCTCCGCCACGAGGAACAGTCTTTAAAGCACTTTCGCCGATTTTATCCTTACAAACTGTAATACAACGCTCACACACTATGCAAAGTGCGGGATCGTAATTAATCATTCCCCAATGTTTATGCGGTTTATGCGTGTCTTTAATCCAATATTTTTGAACATTTACACGACTTTTATGAGTGAAATTTTGCAATTCACACTCGCCTGATTTATCACAAACTCCACATTCTAAAGGATGATTGATGCAATAAGCTTGCATGATCTCATTTCTTTCATCCCAAAGATTTTGCAAATCACTTTCTACAACCATACCCTCTTTTGCTTTAGTATTGCAAGAATATACCTTTTTACCATCAGCTTCAACCATACACATACGACAAGCCAAAGTAGGACTACAGCCTGAAAGATAGCAAATCGCTGGGATAAAAATATCATTTCTTCTTGCTATATTTAAGATATATTCGCCTTCTTCAAAGGCGCAATCTATACCATTAATCTTAACTGTCATTTTGCTTCCTTTATACGAATTGGAGTAAAATCAAAACCATTATTTTCATAATTTAAAAAAGCTATGGTGCCTTGTAAATTTTCATCTAAACAAAGCTTAGTTTTAAAACTAAAATCTTTAGCTAAAATTTCAACTTCACTTTGATCTTTGCATTTTGCAATTTGTAAAAATTGCTTTGAACAATGTAAATTTTTATCTTGCAAATTTGCTCTAAAAAGCACTAACCCGTCATAATTATCGAGTTCTTTTAGGGTGTTTAATTTTGCCTTTTTAAAATCGCATTCTTCTTCATCGCTATCTAAAATCTTTAATCCATATTTTACACTTAGGAAATTCAAAAAATATTTGATATTTTCACTATCTTTATAAGAATGGATATTTTTATCTATAATTAAATACTTAACCTCTTTTAAAAAAGCAAGCACTTCGCCTGCTTCTTCCTCTCCAAAACAAGATTCAGCACTTAAATATCCCTCATCTAAATCGCAAAATTGTCCTTCATCGCTTAATTTACAAAGCAAGGCCAAAACAAAACTCAAACTTGCAATTTCGCATTTGTAAAATTTAGCTTTTAAGTTTTTATCTTCCAAACAAGAAATATTAATGCTATTTACACCTATTTTTTCACATAAATTTTTGTTTTTAAGGCTTGGCATATCTAAAAAACAAAGAGCATTATCATAAATCATACTCTCTCTCCTTTTTTATAACAATAGTCCAATCGACTTGATTAAATTTCAAAGAATTTAAAAGCTCACAGCCTTGTTCTTTTACAAAAGAAAAACTTTTTTCAACAGGAGAAAAATCGCCGATTTCAAAAAGCACCACTAAAACCTCACCTTGTTTTGCTTCTTTTATGATTTGTGCTAAATCTTCAAAAAGCTCTTTGCTTTTTCTTAAATCTACCCTTCTCATCGATCTATCTCACCTAAAACTATATTTACATTACCCATAATGGCTACAACATCAGCTAAATAAGTACCTACAAGCATTTCTTCAAAAAACGCACAATGCCAATAACTAGGCGTTCTAGCCTTTAAACGATAAGGTCTTCCTGTACCATCACTATGGATAAAAAAGCCAAGCTCACCTTTTGGACTTTCAGTAGGCACATAAACTTCGCCTTTAGGGGGTTTTAAACCTTGAGTGATTAAAACAAAATGCTGCATTAAAGAATAATTCTGCGTTAAAATTTGTTCCTTTGAAGCACTTACATACTCAGGATGCATAGCTAAAATTTCAGGCGGAGTATCTTTATAAAGCATGGCACATTGTCTAAGGATTTTCAAACTTTCACGAAATTCTTGCATATAAACTTTATATCTTGCATAAGAATCCCCTTGCGTAGCATAAGGCACACCAAATTCAACTTCATTATAAAGCAAATAAGGCTCTTCTTTGCGTATATCGTATTTTATGCCACTTCCTCTTAACATCACACCCGTACAACCCCAATTTAAGGCTTGTTCTTTAGTAACCACACCTACATTTTCAGTTCTTAAACGCCAAATTCTATTATCATCTAAAAGATCTTCATAATCTTTTAAATCATTTGGAAATTTATCGCAAAATGCAAGCATTTCTTCTAAATAATTCTCAGGTAAATCAAGCATAACCCCGCCTATTCTCATAGAAGAATGCGTAAGCCTTGCACCGCAATACTTTTCTATCAAATCCAAAACATACTCTCGTTCTCTAAAACAGTATAAAAATACACTCATCGCACCAATATCAAGCGCATGAGTAGCAAGCCAAAGCAAATGCGATGTGATACGGTTTAATTCTAAAAGTATCATGCGTATCACTGCGGCACGGCGTGGAATCTCTAAACCACAAAGCTTTTCAACCGCTGCACAATAAGCATAATTATTCGCTGAAGCAGCAATATAGTCCATTCTATCAGTAGTAGGAATAAATTCTTGATAAATCATATTTTCAGCCATTTTTTCCATACCACGATGCATATAACCTATACAAGGACGCGCTTTTACAACTTGCTCTCCATCGAGTTCTAAAATAAGACGCAAATTTCCATGCGCTGAAGGATGTTGAGGGCCTAAGTTGATAATCATTTTTGAGTCTTCTTGCTCAAAAGCTATATTTTCATAATAAGGTTTTAACTTGCTAGGAATTTGCATTTTAACGCCTTTTCTCTAAAATTTTTGCTTCATCACGTTTTACTTTTTTTACAAAAGCCACACCTTCATCTTCTTGATATTCTTGTTTAAAGGAAATTTCCTTCTTTTGACCACCTTTTGGCACTTCATGGTAAAGTCTTGCAAAATTTAGCGTATCTTTATCATCAGCAAAACCAGAATCTCTTTGTTCTTCGCCCACTACTTCACGATATTCTTTGCCAAAAATTTTATCAATCTCATACCATCTTGCAAACTCATCGCCCTTTAAAGGATAAGTTTTTAAAAGCGGATGTCCAAACCAATCATCAGGCATTAAAATGCGTTTTAAATTGGGATGATTTATGATGAAAATTCCAAACATATCATAAATTTCTCTCTCACTCCAATTTGCCCCTTTAAAAACATGAGCCACGCTTTGTAAACGCTCTTTTACGCCTACAAAAGTTTTTATTCTCACTCTTAATTTTTTTTCTAAATTTAAAAGCTGATAAAACACTTCAAAACCATTTTTACTTGCTATAAAATCAATAGCGCTTGCTTCTGTAAAACTTAAATACCCTAAAGTTTTAAGCATTTGCAAAGTTTTAACATTGTCTTCTTTTTTAATTTCTATTACCCAAAAATCAAGTTCTACAAAGGAATTTAAAATTTCTACTTGAGTTTTTAAAACTTCAAAATCCTCTTTAAAAACACTTTCATTAACATCAGATTTTACAGTGTGTGGCGCATGATAAAATCTATCTTTGTAGTAATTTTGAGTTTGAGCATTTTTTTTATCGCTATACTTTCTCATTATACCAACCTTTTAGGTGCGATTTTACGACTTGCTTTTTCTTTGCGGATCTTTTTTTGCAAAATCATCAAAGCAAACTGAAAACTTTCTGGACGTGGAGCACAGCCTGGCACATAAATATCTACAGGTATAATTCTATCCACTCCTTGAACAGTAGAATAAGTATTAAACATACCGCCTGTATTGGCACAACTTCCCATAGAAATCACCCATTTAGGATCAGGCATTTGATCATAAAGTCTTCTTGTAAATTCAGCATGCTTTTTACATAAAGTTCCTGCGATAATCATTACTTCACTATGGCGTGGCGAAGCTCTAAAAATCGTTCCAAATCTATCAAAATCATATCTTGAACCCCCAGCCGCCATCATCTCAATCGCACAACAGGCAAGTCCATAAGATAAAGCCCATAAAGAATTACTCCTACCCCATTGAACTAGTTTATCAACACTAGTTAAAACTACGGGTAAACCACTTGCATAATTTATTTGATGCTCTGCCATGCAAACGCTCCTTTTTTATAAGCATATAAAAATCCAACTCCTAAAAGTACGATAAAAACAAAAACTTCTAAAAGTCCAAACCAACCTAAATCTTTAAAAATCAATGCCCAAGGAAACAAAAACACAACTTCTATATCCAAAAGTATGAAGATTAAGGCGATGATGAAAAATTGAGAGTTAATCTTGTTAGCTTGTTTAACAGGAATAGGACCACATTCATAAATTCCAAGTCCTAATTTTTTACGATTTTTTGCGGCAAAATTATTACCGATTTTTGAAGCTAAAAAAACCAGTCCAAAAAAAATAACACTAGCAAGTACTAGCATTAAAAAAATACCAAAATAAGGATGCGAAGCATCTATATGAGACATTTATTCTCCTTTTTTAAAGCACTTTAATCACTCCACAACAAAAATTAAATTTACACTTTTCTTTATTTTACTCTAAATTTTCTATATTGAAACTTATATTAAAAAATATTTTTTAAAGTTTTAATTTTTTATGATTAAATTTATAAAAAAGATCACTTTGATGGCTTATAAATATATAAGAAATATTATTTTTTTGCTGATAGTCATATAAAAAAGTTAAAATTTCTTTAGAAGTTTTAATATCAAGCGCTGAAGTAATTTCATCTAAAATCAACAATTTAGGATTTAAAACCAAAGCACGGATAAGACCTACACGTGTGGCTTCTCCTCCGCTTAACTCATAGGGCTTTTGTTCTAAAATTTGTTTTTTTAGACTAAAAAAATCAAAAAATTCTAAAATCAAGTTATCATTCTTTTGTAAATTAAAATTTTCCAAACCATCTTGTATAAGATTTCTGATTTTTTTATAAGGGTTTAAAGCCATTTTTTGATCTTGAAAGCAATACTGAATTTGCTTTCTTAAAAGTCTTTGTTTGTTTTTATCAAGCTTGTGCAAGTTAAGATTTTCATACCATACCTCACCTTCACTTGGATCTTCTAAAAAACAAAGAATTCTAGCTAATGTGCTTTTACCTACACCACTTTTACCTAAAATTATTAAATTGTCATTTTTATTTAAAGAAAAATTGACATTATCAAAAATAATATGTCTTTCTTTTTTTAAATACCAATGCTTTTTAAGCTCATAAAACTTACTTAAATTACAAACTTTAAGCATTATAATACCTTAAAAACTCATCTAAGCTATATAAATTTGAACTATTTTTTTCTAGCATAAGAATTTCATCTGCTAAAGAATTTACCAAATTTAAATCATGAGTGATACAAACCAAGGCTGCAGTATTTTTTAATTCTTCTAAAATCGATATGATCTTTGAAGCGTTTTCTTTATCCAAAGAAGCTGTGATTTCATCACAAATTAAAATTTGGGGTTGATTTAATAATGCCAAAGCTAGGCTCACCCTTCTTGCCATACCCAAACTTAATTCATTAGCATAAGAATGCCACAAACGATCAAGATTTTCAAATCCTAATTTTTGAAAATAAGAAAAAGCGTAATCTTTTCTTTCTTTTTGTTTTAATTTTGTATGAGTTTTTAAAACAAGATGACATAAATTTCCAATATCCAAATAAGGATAAAGACTAAGCTCTGCATCTTGCAAAACAAGTGCCACCTTAGAACGAAAATTTCTAAGCTCTTCTTTGTTAAAATTAAAAATACAAGAATTATGAAAACTTAATTCATCAAAACTTATTGTGAAATTAGAATCTAAAAGTCTTACCAAAGCTTTTCCCAACAAACTTTTGCCCACTCCACTTTGTCCTAGTATCATTAAAGTTTTGCCTGTTTTTATATCTAAATTAATATCCTTAAGCAATAAATTATTCTTCAAACTGATATTTAAATTTCTTACCTTCAAGATCTTATACCCCAAATTTTTTGTAAAAAATTACCCAACCATAAAAGAGGTAAAAACAACAAAAGCAAGCTTAAAAGTGGAAAAAGTATCATCCACCAAGCACCTATAAAAACTGCTTTTGAAGACTCACTCAAAAGAGTACCTAAAGTTGGAATTTCAAATCCTAAACCCAGTCCAAAAAAACTCAAAGTAGCTTCTGTAACTATAGCATGAACGATATTAAATATAAAAAGTGTAAAAATCAGTGTTTTTAAAGCAGGTATTAAATCTTTAAAAAAAGCTCTAAATTTAGTTCTTCCAAGCACTATATTTGCTTTGTAAAAATCTAAATTTTCAAGTCTTTTTAATTCACTTTCTATAATTCTTGCTATGAAACACCAATGAATTAAAGCGATTAAAAAAATCATCAAAAATACATCAGAAGTTATCATACTTTGAAAAAACATCATAAGTAAAAAAGCAGGCAAGGCTAAAAAAAACTCTAAAATACGCATCCAAAAAACATAAAAAAAACATCGTGCTAAAAACAAATAACACAAAGCAAAGATAATAGACAATAAAGATCCACCAACACCTATAATCAAAGAATTTCTCAAAGCAAAAAGCAAACGAGAAAACAAATCCCTGCCTAAAAAATCAGTCCCTAAAATATAAGTAAAATTAGGAGCTTGATGCAAATTTTCTAAATGAGTACTTAAAATATCAAAAGGAGTCAAACAAGGTGCAAACAAGGCACATAAAAATAAAAAAATTAAAGGCGCAAGAATGATAAGAAATTTAAACAAAATCAAGCCTTCTTAATCTAGGATTTAAAATCCTAGCTACAATATCACTTAAAAATGTAAAAAATGCTGCAAGCAAAACACTAAAAAATATAAGTGCAAGCACAACAGGATAATCTTTAAAAATAATACTTTTAAAAAGTAAAGATCCAAGCCCCTCGTAAGCAAAGACACTTTCTACCACATAAGTTCCCATCATAAAACTTAAAGCACTTCCCCCAAAATAAGCTACAATAGGACTTAAAGAATATTTCAAAACTAAAAAATAAATATCTTTCTCCCTTAAAGCCCTAGCGTATAAATTTTGAATAAAAATTTGAGAAAAACTTTCATTGATAAAATTTCTAGCAATCCTTAAAAATAACGCCAAATGTGATAAAACGAGCACCAAAACAGGCAAAATCAAATGCTCTAAACGATTTAAAAAATCATCTTCAAAGCCTATATCACTACTTCCTATAACAGGTAAAATTTTCCAAAAAATTCCAAAAATCAAAACAAACAATAAAGCCAAAACAAAAGGAGGTAAAGCAAAAAAATTAAAAGCTAAAAAAGTGATGATTTTATCTATAAAACTTTCTTTATAATAATATCCCAAAAGTGCCAAAAAAACGCTGAGTAAAAACAAAAGCATTAAGGCACCAAAACCCAAAATAAAAGTATTAAAAATTCTTTCTTTTATAAGCTTTAAAACACTTTCTCCACTTAAAAAAGAAACTCCTAAATCTCCTTTTAAAGCCTTAAAAAGCCAAATTTTATACTGCTCTAGTAAAGGCTTATCAAGCCCTAAATTTTGTTCTATTCTTTGAATAAATTCTTTACTTTGTGAATTAACTCCATTAGCATAAGCTATACTACCTTTGCTAAAATGAAGTAAAACAAAACATAAAAAAGTACTAAAAAATGCTATGAAAATACTAAAAACTAAGCGTTTTAGCACTATTTACTCCACTCATAAACATTCCAAGTAAAACCCACTCCGTGATGACCTAAAGTCCTTGTTTTGATACCTTTTAAATCGTTATTATAAACCAAAGCAAAATCAAGATAGGCCAAGAAAATAAAAGGTGGATTTTCATACAAAGCATCTATAAAATCTTTATAATATTTTTTTCTCTCTTCTAAATTTGAAGTATTTCTTGCTTTTTGCAAGGCTATATCCACTTTTTTATCATGATAATGTCCAAAATTCCAACCCTCATCATTTAAAGCACTATCTTGCGAACTTTCAAATACCCTAAAAGTGTGAAAATCAGGATCCAAAGGACTTCCCCAGCCTATTAAAAAACTATCTACTTTAGAATAATCAAAACTTCCAGCAGGTTTAGCCACCACCTTGCTTACAACTCCTATTTTTCTAAATTCGCTTTGCAAAATTCCAGCCAAACTTACCCTTAAAGGATCATTACTCATCGCCCAAATTTCAAATTCTAAAATTTTCCCATCTTTTTCAAAATTTCCATCTTTATTTTTCTTAAAACCTGCACTTACAAGTAAATCCTCGGCTTTTTTAGGATCATATTTGTAAATTTTAAAATTCTTAGAATTTGCCCAAGAACGCTCTAAAGGGTGATTAGCTACAAAAGCATAATCATGTAAAAGATTTTTTACTATACTTTCTTTATCAACTGCGTAATTTAAGGCTTGTCTTACTTTTAAATCTTTTAAAAATTCATTATCAAAATTAAACATTAAAGCCCGATAATCAGCCGATTTTTCACGTAAAATTCCAAAATTTTCATCATTTTTAAAAATATTTAGCAGAGAAACATCGATTAAAGCTGCGTCTATCTTGCCATTTTTAAGCTGAGCACTAGCTATAGAAGGATCAAAAATGTGTTTTATAATAAGTCTTGGAGTTTTTACCTTATCAAGATAAAAATGTTCATTGGCTTTAAATTCAACATATTCACCTTTTTTCCATTTTACAAATTTATAAGGACCTGTACCTATAGGATTTTGATTAAAAGAGCTTGTGTTTAAATTCTCATTTTCAAGCAAATGTTTAGGAAGCATACCTATGCTTAAAGCATCTAAAAATGCAGGATAAGGTTTAAAAAGTGTGATTTTCACATGAGAAGGATTTAAAATTTCCACACTTTTAATGTCTTTAAAATTGACATAAATAGAAGAATTGTTTTTAGGATCTTTAAAGGCTTCTATACTAAATTTCACATCATCAGCACTAAATTTGACTCCATCATGCCATAAAACATCATCTCTTAAAAAAATATCATAAACAAGCCCGTCTTTACCAACATCCCAAGACTTAGCCAAATCAGGTTTTAAACTCATATTTTCATCAAAACGCGTAAGCCCTGAAAATACAAGATTAATCACTGCATCATGATCCTCACTATAAGCAGGATTTATCCTTGCGATTTCATTTTCAACTACTATAATAAGTGTATCTTTTGGGATTTTTGCTTCTAAATTCGCAAACAACAACATTGCAAAAATTAAAAATCTCAACATAAAAAACCTTTTTATTTTAATAACGCACAAAATTATAAAACAAAAAAGCTCAACTCGCAAGCCTATACGGGGGATAAAGCTATATTTTAGTTATAAATTTATATTTAAATACTATTTTAATAAATTTTTATCATTATATTATTCAAATTTTTATTTTTTGATGTTAAATTCATAAACGAAAAATTCATTATAAAGCCTATATTTATGAGTTTTAAAGTCTTAATTTTAATTGAATAAAATTATTATTTGTACTATAATCGCAATTACTTTTTGTCACATAAATGTAAGGAGATAACATGGAACAAAATCGTAGAGATTTTTTAAAATGGAGTTCTTTGTTTGGCGGCTTAACCTTAAGTCCTATAAGTCTAAGTGCAAATTTATTAAAAACTCCACCATTGATCAGCAAATGGGCTGGATGTAATGTAAATTGCGGAACAAAATGTCCTGTAAAAGTGCATACTCAAGATGGAATTATTAAATATGTCAGCACTAATAATGAAGGTGATGATAGCTTTGATAATCGTCAAGCAAGAGCCTGTATTAGAGGGCGTAGTTCAAGATATAAAGTTTACAATGCAAATCGCTTAAAAAGACCTTTAAAAAGAACGGGAAAAAGAGGCGAAGGTAAATTTATGCCTATTTCTTGGGAACAAGCTTTTGATGAAATTTCTGCCAAAATGCAAGAAATTAAAGAAAAATACGGCAATGAAGCCTTTTATATAAATTATGCAACAGGAACAATAATCAATCGCTGTACACAAGGTCCATGGGCTAGACTTTTAAGTCTTTATGGTGGTTATTTAAATTATCATAATTCTTATTCTACGGCTCAAATTTCAAATGCTATGAATTTTTTCTATGGTGGATCTCCTGCTAGCGATATATACACTTTACGCTCTGCAAAATTAGCTATATTTTTTGGAGCAAATCATGTTGAAACTAGAATGAGAGGTGGTGGAGTAGGCTATGCTTATCAAAAAGCCTTAGAAGAAAGTGGATGTAAAATAATTCACATTGACCCAAGATACAATGATTCTATGATAGGGCATTGCGATGAGTGGATACCTATAGCACCAGGAACCGATGCAGCTTTAATTGCTGCACTAACTTATGTGATGATAAAAGAAGATTTACTTGATAGAACTTTTCTTGATAAATACACCATAGGCTTTAGCGAAAATACTCTGCCACAAGATGCAGCCAAAAACTCAAGCTATGAAAGCTATGTTTTAGGACTAAGCGATGGAGTAGAAAAAACTCCTGATTGGGCTAGCAAGATTACAAAAATTCCAGCACGCCGCATAGTTCAACTTGCAAGAGAAATTGCCACCATAAAGCCTTGTTTTATAGAACAAGGTTGGGGAAGTGCAAAGACATTCAAATGGAGAACAAAATGCAAGGGCGATAGCAACTCTAGCTTGTATTACAGGAAATATTGGCATAGAAGGGACAAATACAGGATGTCGAACAGGGTCAAGTAAAACATATGATATAATGGGCATGCCTTTTAAAAATCCAATAAAAGATTCCATTCCTTGTTTTTTATTTACAGACGCTATTTATCGCGGAAAAGAAATGACAGATATTAGTGATGGGGTGCGTGGCACAACACAATTAAAACAAAATATCAAATTTATTTTCAATACAGCAGGAAATTGTCTTACAAATCAACACAGCACCATTAAAGAAGTGCATGATATTTTAAGCGATGAGAATTTGTGTGAGTGTATAGTAGATGTTAATGTAACTAGAACTCCGTCAAATAACTACGCAGATTATATCTTACCTGATGCAACTATGCTGGAGCAAGAAGATTTTATAAGACCTAGCGCAGGATATTATAGCAATAAGCCTTATATTATTTATTGTCAAAAAGCTATCGAGCCAGTTGGTGAAGCAAAACCTATTTATGAAATGTGTCTTGAACTTGCTAAAAGACTTGGCATAGAAAAAGAATTTAGCGAAGGAAGAACACAAAAAGATTGGCTAAAATACCTTTATGAAGAAAATATGAAAAAAAATCCACTTTTGCCTAGTTTTGAAGAAATGTGCGAAAAAGGACTTGTAAAATTTGAGCCTGTAAAACCTGTAGTGGCATTACAAAGTTTTATAAAAGATCCTATCAATAATCCTTTAAAAACTCCTAGCGGAAAGATAGAAATTTATAGCACAAAACTCGCACAAATGCAAAAAACTTGGAAATTAAAAGAAGGACAACAAATAGTGCCTATTCCTGTTTTTGAAAGCCAAAGAGAAGGGATTTTAGATCCATTAAAACAAAAGTATCCTTTGCAATTTTTTGGCTATCACTACAAAGGCAGAACGCATTCTAGCTTTTGGGAAATTCCACAAATTAGAGAAGCTAATCCGCAAGAAATTTGGATAAATACCATAGATGCAGAGCAAAGAAGTATCAAAACGGGCGATGTGGTGCAAGTAAGAAATGACTTAGGAATCATACAAGGCATAGCAAAAGTTACTCCAAAAATCATACCAGGTTGTGCAGTAACCCCACAAGGTGCATGGGTAAAATATGAAAATGGTATCGATATGGGAACTTGTGTAAATTCTTTGGCAAGTATAGTACCAACTGCTATTTCTAAAGGAAATGGACAACATTCTATTTTAGTTGAAATTGCAAAAGTTTAAGGAGAAAAAGATGAAATTAGAAGAAAATTCACAATTTGGTTTTATGCTAGATCAAAGCAAATGCGTAGGCTGTAGGACTTGCTCACTTTCTTGTAAGGATTATAAAAACATGCCTGTGGGGGTTAATTTTCGCCGTGTATTTGAGACTGAAGGGGGAAATTGGACAGCTAAAGAAGATGGAAGTTTTGAGCAAAATGTTTTTGCTTACTACACTTCTATTTCTTGCAATCATTGTTCTAATCCATCTTGTCTTAAAGCTTGTGCTATGGCATGTCCTTATGGCGCACCTCAATTTAACCATGAAAGTGGTCATATGAGCAAATGCGATGGGTGTTATGAGAGATTAAAAGAAGGTAAAAATCCAATTTGCGTGGACTCTTGTCCTTTTAGAGCATTAAAAGCAGGCGATATAACAAAACTGAGAGAAGAACACGGAAATTTAGCCTCTATCACACCTTTACCTGATGCTTCTATCACGCATCCGAATTTATGTATAGTGCCTGAAAAGCATAGTTTGCCTTCAGGTAATAAAAGTGCGATTTTTCATCTACCTCAAAACTACCAAGGAGTTAAAAATGACATCATTTAATCACATTTTAAGCGAAATGCCTTTGGTGTTATTTACTATTTTAGCACAAGCTGTAATTGGACTTAGTTTGGTTTATGCACCTGCATTTATAAATGGTTACAAAAATTATGCAAATTTAAAGTCTTTTGGATTAGCCTTAGGAATTGCAATGATGGTTGCTTTTATCCCTTCATTTTTTCATTTAAATGATATTACACACATTTTTAATGTATTAAATAGAATGGGTGTTTTTTATGCAAACAATGAGTGGCACATAGGCTGGATGAATAATGAAATTTTATTTGTATCTCTTGTGTGTGCTTTGGGTTTTTTACTTTATCTAAAAACTTCAAATTGGGTGTTTTATCTTACGCTAATATGTGGAATTTTAGGACTTTTCTTTATGAGTGGAGCTTATGGCTCCATGCAAGAAAGTGTGCCTACTTGGGATTTTAAGATCACTTTGCTTTATTTTTTTGCTAGTGCTATATTTTTAGGCGCTATTATTTATTATTGTTTTTTTGAAAATAGCGAACATGAAAGAAAAATGTCGTTTTTTACAGGACTTATAGGTATAGGGCTTTTAAGCACTGCTATAGTTTTGCAAACCCTACATGTAGGACAAACTTGGATTATGGGGCTTGTAAACCCTTTTGAACTTTTAGGTGGAACCTATGATTGGTTTATATCGCTTTCTTTTGCATTCTTAGGACTTGGGACTGTTGCTTGGTATTTGCATAATTATTTACATGAAAAATTTAAAAGTAAATTTTTTGCTTATTTTGCCTTACTTTGTGCATTTTTAGGGGTATTTACCACCAGAATGCTATTTTATGGACTTATAAGTACTCAAATCATGTTGGGACATTCTTAATGCAAAAATTAGCAATAGATATATTTATCAATTTTTTGCAAAATCCACCTAATCATTTTTTGCTAGAAAAACTTAAAAAAGAAGAATTCTGGCAAAATTGGTTTTTAAAAAATAATAGCAAATTGCAATGCACCGCTTTAAAGCTTTTATCATCTTCAAACGAAGATGATAAATTAATAGCAAGTGATTTTACATCTTTGTTTTTAAGCGATGTTGATTATGTAAAAGCACCGCCTTTTGCTTCTTTTTATCTTGATGAAAATAAAGAAATTTATTCAGATAATTCTGATAAAATTAAGCAAATTTTTGTGCAAAATAACTTTTTTTCTTTTTTTAATGAAGAGCCTGCAGATAGCTTGATAAATGAATTATTATTTATTAGTTTTTTAATCAAAAAACAAGATGATATAATTTTGCAAAAATTCTTAAAAGAAGAATTTTTTACTTGGTTTAACATGTGGAGTTTTGATGTTATCAATAAAGCTAAAACACATTTTTATAAAGCATTAACAATGTTAATGCAAGACTTTTTCAATCAACTAAATACAAAATTTTAACACAAGTCAATTTTTTTCTCCTTTTTAAGATATATAATATCTCTTTTACATTAAAAAGGAGAAATTATGACAAAAGAACAAATACAAATCATCAAAGATTGTGTGCCTATTTTGCAAAAAAATGGAGTAGATTTAACCAATGAGTTTTATAAAATAATGTTTAATGATTATCCTGAGGTAAAACCTATGTTTAATATGGAAAAACAAATTTCAGGAGAACAACCAAAAGCTTTAGCGATGGCGATTTTAATGGCAGCTAAAAATATAGAAAATTTAGAAAATATGAGAAACTTTGTTGATAAAGTTGCTATAACTCATGTTAATTTAGGGGTTAAAGAAGAGCATTATCCTATAGTTGGAGCTTGCCTTTTAAAAGCCATTAAAAATCTTTTAAATCCTGACGAAGCTACTCTTAAAGCTTGGGAAGTTGCTTATGGAAAAATTGCTGAATTTTATATCAATATAGAAAAAAAGCTCTATGATAAATAATATAAGCCCATTTTTTGGGCTTTAATCAAATTTTTCTACTAAATTTTTAGCTAATTCCTTTATATTCTCACCCTTTAATTCGCTGATTTCACCATTTTGAGCCAAGAAAATTCTATCAGCACTATCAAAATATGCATCATCATGTGTGATAGCAAAGATTGTTTTACCTTGCTCTTTTAGCAAAGGTAAAAGTTTTTTATAAAAAAATCTTCTAAAAACAGGATCTTGATCAGCCGCCCATTCATCAAGCACTAAAATATCCCTTTCTTCAAGCAAGGCTATAAGCATAGCTAAACGCTTTTTTTGCCCTGTAGAAAGTTTGGTTAAGGTCAGTTCATTATCTTTGACACTTGTTTTATCTTTAAGTTCTAAAAACTCCAACCAAAAAGCAATTTTTTCTTCGCTTGCAAAATTTTCTTTATTTAAGGTTTTAGTAAAAAGATGAAAATCGCTAAAAACAGCAGAAATAAGAGATCTATACTCATCTAAATTTTTATCATCTATAAGCGTATCATCAACATAAATTCCGCCTTTGCTTGGCTTAAAAAGTCCTGTCAAAAGCATACAAAAAGTGGATTTACCACTTCCATTTTTACCTATTAAAAATACCAATTCACCTTTTTTAAGTTCTATATTTACAGGATTTAAATGAAAATTTTCTTCATAAGCAAATTGAGTATTTCTAAAAGAAATTTTTTTCCATTCACTGATATAATGTGTTTTTTTAAAACCTTCTATATAATCATCTAATTCCAATTTTGCGATCTTATCCAAAGCGATTTTTGCCAAAAGCAAAGTAGGAAAAGATCCTATCATAGATACTAAAGGGGTTCGTAAAAACAAAATAGAAAGAGCTATAGTTGTAGCATCTGCAACACTTGCCCATTCAAATTTTAAAGCTAAGTAAAACTCTACACCCACTAAAGCCAAAAGAGTTACATTTGTCCAGTTGTTTGAGAGATTGTTAAAAAGATTACCTAAAGTACTATTTTTCTTTTTCAATCTTGCATTATTTTCAAATTCATCTTCATAATAAAGCTTGGCTCTATCACGATTGATCAAAAGTTCTTTATGTCCATCTAGTATATTTTGGTAATTATTTTGCAAAGCATCATCATTTTCCCTTGCCTTTCTAAAATACTGATATACTTTCATCATCAAAAAATTATTAGTAATAAAAATAACCATAATCCATACCACACACAAAGCAAAAATTTGTGGTGAAAGATAACATAAATAAACACTAGTGCATAAAATCAATATACTTGATTGTAAAAAATCAGGCAATCTTAAAAGCCCAAAAGATATATTTCTCACATCACTTCCCAAAGAAGCTAAAATTCTAGCTTTACCTACTTTAGCGACTCTTAACAAAGGGGTGTCTAAGATCTGCTTTACTACGCGCCTTTGCATTTTAAAAATAAAATTTTGTCCAAAAATACTAAGTCCAAGTTCAACTATGGTAGAACTTATAAAAAAAATCAAAAGCAAAACAATAAAATAAAAAATAGGAATGTTTTGTGCATTTTTAAGCAAACAATCATTGATAAAAACAAGAGTTAAAACTCCAACAGCGCTTGTAATAAAAGAAAAAAGCAAAAAAGAAATTAACTTTAATTTATTTTGCTTAAGTAATTCCATAATAAAAGGCATTTATAAACTCCAAAATATAATTTTAATTATAACATTTTAAGAGTGATTATCAAAATTTTATTTTATCTTTTACTATAAAAACAGCACAAATAGCTAATAACGCTAAAAAAATCATGTATATACTCATACCATATAAAAATGGATTTTCATTTTTACTCGCAAGTGTATTAAGCCAAAAAACGAGTTGCGGAGTAATACCGCCTGAAATTGCATAAGCAATATTATAAGAAAAAGAAATTCCTGAAAATCTTATTTTAGCTCTAAAAACTTCACTCATTAAAATAGGTGCGAACACATTAATCCCACCTAAAAAACAAACAATCGAATACAAAATACACACCAAAACCAAATTTTTAAGCTCATATAAAGCATAAAAATATAAAAAAGAAAAAAATACAAAAGCTAAAGAAAAGAAAATGCAAATTTTAAATAAACCAAATTTATCTACAAGATAACCCATAAAAACCCCGCCTAAAGCTATTCCCAAAATTCCTAATATCTGTAAATAACTTCCTTCAACCCCACTTAAATTTAAAATACTGGGCATAAATTTAGGCATTAATAAAACAAGCACAATAACACAACCTGTTAAAACCCAAGTCATCATCATTGATGAAAATAAATTTTTTACAATATCCTTTTCTTTAAATAAATCTTTAAGTGGAAAAGAACTAAGCGATGATTCTTTTTTCATTTGTTTAAAAACAGGAGTTTCTTGCAAAAATCTACGCAAATAAATAGAAATAATCCCAAAAATTCCACCTACAAAAAAAGCAATACGCCATGCATAAGCAGCAATTTCTTCTATGCTAAAAAAAGCATTAATGATTAGAAATACTATACTTCCTAACAAAATTCCTAAAGCCATAGCTGAATTTAAACAGCTTAAAAAGAAAGCTTTTTGTTTTTCTTGACAATACTCTCTTACAAAAACCCAAGCTCCAGGCAATTCTCCACCTATAGCTATGCCTTGAAAAATTCTTATAAGTATCAATAAAACAGGAGCTAAAAACCCAAGAGTTTCATAACCTGGAATAAAAGCTAAGACAAAGGTAGGAAGAACCATTAGTAAAATACTTAGCATAAACATATTTTTACGCCCAAATTTATCTCCAAAATGTGCCATAACTATACCACCTAAAGGACGTGCTAAATATCCAGCTGCAAATGCTCCATAAGTATTTAATAAAGCCCAAAATTCACTCATATCTTTAGGAAAAAATACATTAGCTATATATTCAGCAAAAAAGACAAAAATAATAAAATCATAAAATTCTAAAGTTCCTCCTAGCGAAGAAAGTCCTAAGATCTTAATTTCCTTTGTTTCAAATTTTGATTTTCTCATTGATTAATTACCTTAAATTTTAAAAACATTGTTTTTATTATACTATAATCATTTCCAAAATATTATCTAAAAATTTAAGGATAAATATGTTTAATTTTATAACCACTCTTTTAAAAACCAATCTTTATTTTTTAGAAGAAAAAACCACAAGCAAAAGTTCAAATCAAACCCATATAATCTCTCTTAAACAATCTGATGATGAATTTTTAAATTTATTATTTTCTTTTTTAGTGCCACAAAGCGATGAAGATAAGAATTTTATAGAAAAAACTCGCACAAAAATCAAAAGAAATGAGCATAATATTGTTCTGATAAAAAATCCAAATTTTAATGCTTTAATAGACACAGGGTTTTTGATACTATTGACACATTAAAAGAAAAATTACATATCCATAAAACCGATTTTAAAGATATCACTCATATTATCTTAACACACGCACATCCTGATCATATAGGTGCTTTAATGAGCGAAGAAAATCTTTTTCCAAAAGCTCAAATTTTAATTGATAAAAAAGAATATGATTTTTGGATCAAAAGCGATAGACAAGAAATTAAAAACACCTTGCTTAAACTTAAAAATATAGAATTTATCGATCATTCCAAAGATTTGATCTTTCAAAATTCAGGCATTAAAGCCATACCTGCTTACGGGCATACCCCAGGTCAAAATGCTATCATAATTGATGATAAAATAGTCTTTTGGGGAGATTTACTTCATCTTTATGATATACAAATCCCAAAACCTAAAATCGCTATAAAATTTGATATAGATCAAAATGAAGCTATACAAACGAGGGAAAAACTACTTAAAGAATTTAAAGAAAGAAAACTCAAAGTTATAGGGACTCATGTGCCTTTTATCAAACCTAAATTTTTAGATTAATTACTTAAAAATTACTAAAAATTAAGTAAAAATTTTAATAATTTTTGCTAAAATTATAGCCTTTTTATTTCATGAAAGGAGAAAATTTTGGCAAAAGATGATGTAATTGAAATTGATGGCACCGTACTTGAAGCATTGCCTAATGCAAATTTCAAGGTTGAACTTGACAACAAACATGTAATTTTATGTCATATTGCAGGAAAAATGCGTATGCATTATATAAGAATAATGCCAGGTGATAAAGTAAAAGTAGAACTTACACCTTATAGCCTTGATAAAGGGCGTATAACTTTTAGATATAAATAATCTAAGTTATTTAAAAGCTAATTTTAGATAAAATTAGAGTTTTTGCGACAAATTACATCGAACTATATGAAGAAGTATTTTTAAAATCCACCACTTATTTTGAAAATAGTTGGTTATTCATAAAACCTGATGTAGTCGTAAATCAAGTGGAATTCATTCAAGGAGACGCTCATGAAAGTGAGACCATCGGTTAAAAAGATGTGCGACAAGTGCAAAGTAGTTCGCCGTAAAGGCGTGGTTCGCATTATTTGCGAAAATCCAAAACATAAACAAAGACAAGGATAAACATGGCTCGTATTGCAGGTGTGGATTTACCAAAGAAAAAAAGAATTGAGTATGGACTAACCTATATTTATGGTATAGGACTTTTCACTTCAAGAAAAATTCTAGATAAAGTAGGAATTTCTTATGATAAAAGAGTTCATGAGTTAAGTGAAGATGAAGCAGCAGCTATCCGTAAAGAAATTCAAGAAAACTATATGGTTGAAGGGGATTTGAGAAAACAAGTTGCTATGGATATTAAAGCACTTATGGATTTAGGAAGCTTTAGAGGTTTAAGACACAGAAAAGGCTTACCAGTTCGCGGACAAAAAACAAAAACAAACGCAAGAACTAGAAAAGGTAAGAGAAAAACTGTTGGTGCAAAATCATAAGGATAAATCATGGCAAAAAGAAAAATCGTAAAGAAAAAAGTAGTTAAAAAAAATATAGCAAAAGGTATTGTTTATATCAGTGCGACTTTTAACAATACTATGGTTACAGTAACTGATGAAATGGGAAATGCTATCGCTTGGAGTAGTGCAGGTGGTTTAGGATTTAAAGGTTCTAAAAAATCAACTCCTTATGCAGCACAACAAGCAGTAGAAGACGCTTTAAATAAAGCAAAAGAACACGGAATTAAAGAAGTAGGCATTAAAGTACAAGGACCAGGAAGCGGTAGAGAAACTGCTGTTAAGAGTGTAGGTGCTATGGAAGGAATCAAAGTAACTTTCTTAAAAGATATCACTCCATTAGCTCACAATGGTTGCAGACCGCCTAAGCGTCGTCGTGTCTAAGATATAAGAAAAATTTAGGAGAATATTATGGCAAGATATAGAGGACCAGTAGAAAAATTAGAAAGACGCTTTGGTGTTAGCTTAGCATTAAAAGGAGAAAGAAGACTAGCTGGCAAAAGTGCACTAGATAAACGCCCTTATGCACCAGGACAACACGGAGCAAGAAAAGGTAAAATTAGTGAGTATGGACTTCAATTAAGAGAAAAACAAAAAGCTAAATTTATGTATGGAGTAAGCGAAAAGCAATTCCGTCGTTTATTTGCTGAAGCAGCAAGAAGAGAAGGAAATACAGGGGTATTACTTATCCAACTTTTAGAACAAAGATTAGACAATGTAGTATATAGAATGGGTTTTGCTACAACACGTCGTTTTGCAAGACAACTTGTAACACATGGACATGTTTTAGTAAATGGTAAAAGAGTGGATATTCCTAGCTTTAGAGTAGAAGCAGGTGCTAAAATCGAAATTATCGAAAAAAGCAAAAACAATCCTCAAATTACAAGAGCTATCGAACTTACAGCACAAACTGGAATCGTTGCTTGGGTTGATGTTGAAAAAGATAAAAGATTTGGAATTTTCACAAGAAAACCTGAAAGAGAAGAAGTTGTCATTCCGGTTGAGGAAAGATTTATCGTTGAGCTTTACTCTAAGTAATAGGGGCTAAATATGAGAAATATTACAACATCTGCTTATACGCCAACAGAATTTACAATAGAAAACATTAGTGATACTGTGGCTAAAATCAGTGCTTGGCCTTTTGAGATCGGCTATGGAATCACCCTAGCCCATCCTTTACGCCGTTTACTTTACACTAGCACCATAGGATATGCTCCAACTGCGATTCATATTGATGGCGTAGCTCATGAATTTGATAGCATGCGTGGTATGCTTGAAGATGTAGCACTTTTTATCATTAATCTAAAAAAACTACGCTTTAAAATTAAAGGCGAATCAAATAAAGAAATAGTAGAATTTAGCTTTAAAGGCTCAAAAGAAATTTACGGCAAAGATCTAAACAATGATCAAGTAGAAGTAGTAAATAAAGACGCCTATCTAGCAACAATCAACGAAGATGCTGAACTCAAATTCACACTGATCGTTGAAAAAGGTATTGGCTATGTACCAAGCGAAGAAATTAAAGAGCTTATAAATGATCCTAAATTTATAGCTTTAGATGCTTTCTTTACACCTGTAAGAGAGGCAACCTATGATATTGAAAAAGTTTTATTTGAAGATAATCCTGATTATGAAAAAGTGGTTTTAACCGTAACAACTGATGGACAAATCACTCCAAATGAAGCTTTTCAAAATGCTCTAGAAGCTATGTATAAACAATTATCAGTATTTGATAAAATTACCAATGTTAGAAGCGTAATTAAAAATCAAGCAACAAGCAATGAGTTAGAAAATACTAAATTATTGCAAAACATTACAGATTTAAATTTAAGTGCTAGAAGTTATAATTGTCTTGAAAAAGCAGGAGTAGTTTACATAGGCGAGCTTGCTTTGATGAGTGTAAGTGAACTTGCAGGGCTTAAAAATTTAGGTAAAAAATCTCTTGATGAAATTAAAAACATCATGGAAAGCATAGGTTTTCCTGTGGGAACTTCTAAGCTTAGCGATAATAAAGAAATACTTAAAAATAAAATCGCAGAATTAAAAGCACAAAACGAAGGATAAAGAATGAGACATAAACATGGATATAGAAAACTTGGCAGAACTTCATCTCATCGTGCTGCCTTATTAAAAAATTTAACTATAGCTTTAGTAAATAGCGGAAAAATCGAAACCACTCTACCAAAAGCTAAAGAATTAAGAGGTTATGTAGAAAGATTGATTACTAGAGCAAGACTTGGAGATTTTAACGCTCATAGAGCAGTTTTTGCTTTATTACAAGATAAAAACGCTACCAATAAACTAGTAACTGAAATTGCTCCAAAATTCAAAGATCGCAATGGCGGATATACAAGAATCATCAAAACAAGAATTCGCCGTGGTGATGCCGCTGAAATGGCTTTCATCGAATTTGTAGCTTAATCAAATCCTAGCTTTTGCTAGGATTAATACTTCAATTAAATATCCTAAAAATAAAAAGTTTTAAATAATTATTTTAAATAAAATTAAATTTATTTATTTTCTAAAACCCTTGCTAAAAATTCAACTACTTATGCTAATATAAGTTTTTAATTTTTAATTTCAAGGATATGTTATGCAAGAAAACACTCGTTTACGTATTGCGATACAAAAATCAGGTAGACTTTCAAAAGAATCCATAGAGCTTCTTTCAGAATGTGGTGTTAAAATGCATATCCATGAACAAAGTTTGATCGCTTTTTCTACAAATTTACCCATAGATATTTTACGCGTTAGAGATGATGATATCCCTGGGCTTATTTTTGATGGGGTTGTAGATTTAGGCATTATAGGGGAAAATGTTTTAGAAGAAAATGAACTTGAACGCCAGTCTTTAGGAGAAAATCCAAGCTATAAGCTTTTAAAAAAGCTAGATTTTGGATATTGCCGTCTTTCTCTTGCCTTACCTCAAGAAAATAAATTTCAAAATTTGAAAGATTTTGAAGGCTTAAGGATAGCTACTTCTTATCCACAACTTTTAAAGCGTTTTATGAAAGAAAATGGGATTAATTATAAAAATTGTATGCTTACAGGTTCTGTTGAAGTAGCCCCTAGGGCAAATTTAGCCGATGCGATTTGCGATCTTGTTTCAAGCGGGGCAACTTTACAAGCAAACAATCTTAAAGAAGTTAAAGTCATTTATGAATCTCGTGCTTGTTTGATTCAGAAAGAAAATGCTTTAAGTAAAGAAAAACAAGCCTTAGTGGATAAAATTATGTTGCGTGTAGCAGGAGTAATGCAAGCAAGAGAATCTAAATACATTATGCTTCATGCTCCAAAAGAAAAGCTTGATAAAATTCAAGCCCTACTTCCAGGAGTTGAAAGACCGACTATCTTACCTTTAGCACACGATGAAAAAAATGTAGCTTTACATATGGTAAGTAAAGAAAATCTTTTTTGGGAAACCATGGAGGCTTTAAAAGAAGAAGGTGCGAGTTCGATTTTAGTTCTGCCTATAGAAAAAATGTTAAAGTGAGTAAAAAATGCAAATTTTAGTATATGATAATTTAGATGAAAAACAAAAAGAAGAAGCGTTAAAACGGCCTGCTATAAGTGCGAAAGATGAAATTTCAAAAATAGTAAGTTCTATCATTAAAGAAGTGCAAGAAAAAGGCGATGAAGCTTTGATAGAACAAGCTTTGAAATTTGATAAGGCTGAAATTTCAAAGATTAAAATCACTCAAAAAGAAATCACTCAAGCAAGCAATCGTTTAGATAAAGATTTACAAGAAGCTATTTTAGTGGCTTATGAAAATATCAAAAAATTTCACGAAGCCCAAATCCCACATGAAATCGCTCTTGAAACTACAAAAGGCGTTAAATGTGAAGTTTTAACACGCCCTATAGAAAAAGTAGGACTTTACATACCAGGGGGTTTGGCACCTTTGTTTTCAACGGTTTTAATGCTAGCTATTCCTGCAAAAATTGCAGGTTGTGAAAAAATCGTTTTAGCAAGTCCTGCAAAAATCAATGATGCTGTGCTTTTTTGTGCTAAGCTTTGTGGCGTGGATGAAATTTATCAAATGGGCGGTGCAGGAGCTATAGCAGCTTTGGCTTACGGTACCCAAAGTGTTTTAAAGGTGGATAAAATTTTTGGTCCAGGAAATGCCTTTGTAACCGAAGCAAAACGCCAAGTAAGTAGCGATATAAACGGAGCAACTATTGATATGCAAGCAGGACCTAGTGAAGTTTTAGTCATAGCTGATGATTTAGCTAATAAAAAATTTGTAGCTAGTGATTTGCTTTCACAAGCTGAACATGGTGCAGATTCTCAAGTGATTTTAGTGTGTTTAAGTCAAGATTTTGCTAAAAAAGCAAGTGATGAAGTCCAAAGTCAATTAGAACTTTTGCCTCGCAAAGAACTTGCAAGCAAAAGCATTGCTAATTCACGCATTATCATAGCTAAAGATTTAAATCAAGCCTTAGAAATTTCAAATCTTTACGCCCCTGAACATTTGATCATACAAACTCAAAATCCACGAGAACTTTTAAAAAGTGTAAAACACGCAGGATCAGTATTTTTAGGAGCTTATTCCCCAGAGTCTATGGGTGATTATGCAAGTGGGACAAATCATGTTTTACCTACTTATGGACTTACTAAAACGCATTCTAGTTTAGGTTTGGCAGATTTTAGTAAAAGAATGACCGTTCAAGAGTTAAGTAAAGAAGGTTTTCTAGCTTTAGGTAAAAGTGTTGAAATTTTAGCACAAAATGAGCATTTAGATGCGCACAAAAATGCAGTAACTTTTCGTTTAGAGAGCTTAAAATGAGTCAAAAAATCCTTTTTATAGATAGAGATGGCACTTTAATAGAGGAGCCAAAAAGCGATTTTCAAATCGATACTCTTGAAAAATTGCGTTTTGAAAAAGATGCTATTCCCACTCTTTTAAAACTAAAAAAATTTGGATTTAAATTTGTTATGGTAAGCAATCAAGACGGTCTTGGAACACCAAGTTTTCCAAAGGAAAATTTTGAAATCGCTCATGAAAAAATGCTTGATATTTTAAAAAGTTGCGGTATAGAATTTCAAGATATTTTTATTTGTCCGCATTTTGAAAATGAAAATTGTGCTTGCAGAAAACCTAAAACCGCTATGTTAGAAGAGTATATCAAACACGAACTTTATGATAAGGAGCAAAGTTTTGTTATAGGAGATCGTGAGAGTGATATGATCTTGGCTTCAAATTTAGGCGTGCGTGGTTTAAAATACGGCGAACTTTCTTGGAAAGAAATAGAAAATGAAATTTTAAGTTCTTTTAGAAGCGCGAGTTATCAAAGAACTACTAAAGAAACAGATATAAAAGTAAAAGTATGCTTAAATGGGGGTAAGGTTAGCATTAAAACAGGTATTGATTTTTTTGATCACATGTTAGAGCAAATCGCTGTACATGGAGGTATAGGGCTTGAAATTTCTTGTAAAGGGGATTTGGAAATCGATGAGCATCATAGCGTTGAAGATGTAGCCTTAGCACTTGGAGCTTGTATCAAAAAAGCTTTAGGGGATAAAATCGGCATTGCAAGATATGGTTTTGCTTTACCTATGGATGAGTGTTTGGCAAGTTGTGCGATGGATTTTTGCAATCGTCCCCATTTAGTCTATAAAGCCAAATTTAAAAAATCTCATTTAGGGGCTTTAAGCACAGAAATGATCGAGCACTTTTTTTATTCTTTAAGCTATGCTATGGGCGTGAGTTTGCATTTAAAAGTTAAAGGCAAAAACGATCATCATAAAGCCGAAGGGCTTTTTAAAGCCTTTGCAAAAGCTTTGAAAATGGCAGTAAAAATAGAAAGTGAAAATTTAGCCAGCTCTAAAGGAGTGATATGAAAATCATCATCATCGATACAGCCTGTGCGAATTTAGCATCTTTGAAATTTTGTCTAGATAGATTAGGTTTTAATGCAACTATCAGTAGGGATTTAAAAGAGCTTGAAAGTGCGGATAAGCTTTTTTTACCTGGAGTGGGTACCGCAAAAGAAGCGATGAAAAATTTAGAACAATTTAATCTTATTGATTTTATTAAAAATACCAAAAAACCTTTACTTGGTATTTGTTTAGGTATGCAAATTTTAGGAAATTTTTCTGAAGAATTAAATCAAGAAACCTTAAAACTTATAGATTTTACAACCCAAAAATTTAAAGCTAAAGAAGGCTTTACTTTTCCACATATGGGATGGAATCAAGTTCATAGCTCTCATGCTTTGTTTAAAGGCTTAGAAGGGGCTTATTTTTATTTTGTGCATAGTTATTGTGTAGGACTTGGAGAATACACTATAGCAGATTGTGAGTATTCGCAAAAATTTAGCGCAAGCGTAATGAAAGATAATTTTTACGGGGTGCAATTTCACCCTGAAAGAAGTAGCGAGGCTGGGGAAATTTTAATTTCAAATTTTATTAAGGATATAGGATGACTCAAATCATACCCGCACTCGATCTTATAGATGGCGAAGTGGTGCGTCTTGTAAAAGGGGATTACGAACAAAAAAAAGTATATAAATACAATCCCTTGGAAAAATTCAAAGAATACGAAAAAGCAGGAGCGAAAGAACTTCATCTTGTAGATCTTACAGGTGCAAAAGATCCTAGCAAAAGACAATTTGCTTTGATAGAAAAATTAGCCAAAGAAGTCAGTGTCAATTTGCAAGTAGGTGGAGGTATACGCTCTAAAGCAGAAGTTAGAGCTTTGCTTGATTGTGGAGTAAAAAGAGTAGTTATAGGATCTATGGCAATTAAAGATGCGACTTTATGTCTTGAAATTTTAAAAGAATTTGGTAGTGAAGCTATAGTTTTAGCCTTAGATACGATTTTAAAAGAAGATTATGTTGTGGCTGTAAATGCTTGGCAAGAAGCAAGCGATAAAAAGCTTATGGAAGTTTTAGATTTTTATAGCAATAAAGGCTTAAAACACATACTTTGCACAGATATTTCAAAAGATGGCACCATGCAAGGAGTAAATGTAAGACTTTACAAACTTATCCATGAAATTTTTCCTCATATTTGCATTCAGGCAAGTGGTGGAGCAGCAAGCTTAAAAGACCTTGAAAACTTAAAAGGAATTTGTAGTGGGGTTATCGTAGGAAAAGCTTTATTAGACGGAGTTTTTAGTGTAGAAGAAGGGATAAGATGTCTAGCAAATTAAGTTACAAAGAACTTGCTTTAGAAATTTTAAAACAAAGCGATAAGCCTTTAAGTGCTAATGAAATTTGGCAAAAAGCTCTTGAAAAAGGCTTAGATAAAAAGCTTTCTAGTATAGGGCAAACTCCAATTGCTACTTTAGGAGCTAGAATATATGTGGATATAAAAGAATTACAACACAATTCTTTATTTATTAAAGCTTCCCAAAAACCCAGAACTTTTTGGTTAAAAGAAAGAGAAAATGAACTTTTAAAGCTTGATGATAAAAATGAAATTACCAATGAAAAACAAGAAAAAAATAAATTTCATGAAAGAGATTTACACCCCTTGCTTGTAAAATTTTTATATGAAAATTTAGATTTTAATTTAAATTGCAAAACAATTTACCACGAACAAAGCAAAAAGGGTAAGAGCGGGGAAGATAAGTGGAATTATCCTGATATTGTAGGGGTTTATTTTCCTTACGATGATTATGAAAAAGAGACCATAACACTTTTAGAAAATATCAAACAAAATAGTTATAAGCTTTTTTCTTTTGAACTTAAAATTGCTTTAAATTTTTCAAATTTAAAAGAATGCTATTTTCAAGCTGTAAGCAATTCTAGCTGGGCAAATGAAGGCTATTTGGTTGTTTTACAAGAAATTGATAGCGAAGTTTTAAGTGAGTTAAGACGCTTAAATCAAAGTTTTGGCATAGGAGTGATAAAACTTGAAAAAGATATTTCAAATTCTCAAATTTTAATTAGTGCAAAAGAAAAAGAACTTGATATTCAAACACTAAATATGCTGATTAATAAAAATCCAAATTTTAAAGAATTTATTGATGATATAAACAAACAAATTAAAGTGGGCAAAGAAGCAAAAATTCAAGCTAATTTTGATGAAATTAAAAGCGATGAAGAAATGGAAAAATATCTTAAAGAAAAATGTATTTTGGAGAAATAAATGCTTACAAAACGCATAATTGCATGTTTAGATGTCAAAGATGGCAGAGTAGTAAAAGGAACACAATTTAAAAACCATAAAGATATGGGAGATATCATAGAACTTGCTAGGTATTATTCTCAAAATGGTATTGATGAACTTGTTTTTTACGATATTGCTGCAAGCGCTAGAAAAGAACGCATATCAAGAGAATGGGTAAGTGAAGTAGCAAAAAATATAAATATTCCTTTTTGTGTTGCAGGGGGTATTAAAAGCGAAGAAGATGCAGCTGAACTTTTGGCTAATGGGGCAGATAAAATTTCTATCAATTCTCCTGCTTTAAATGATCCAAGCCTAATCACACGCCTTGCTAAAAGCTTTGGCGTGCAATGCGTAGTAGTAGGGATTGATAGTTTTAAAGATGAAAATGGAAATTTAAAAGTATTTCAATACACAGGGGATGAAAAAACAAGTAAACATAGTGGAAAAAGCACTTTAGAATGGGTTAAAAAAGTGCAAGATCTAGGTGGAGGCGAAATTGTTTTAAATATGATGAATCAAGATGGTGTTAAAAATGGCTATGATTTAGAACAATTAGAAGCTGTATATAAAATTTGTAAAGTACCTTTGATCGCAAGTGGGGGAGCGGGAAAAATGGAACATTTTTTAGAAGCTTTTAAACTAGGTATAGATGGGGCTTTAGCTGCTTCTGTTTTTCATCAAAAACTTATAGACATTAAAGAATTAAAAATTTATCTTAAAAATCAAGGCTTAAGTATAAGGATATAATATGCAAAATTTCAAAGAACTTAATGAAAAAATCGCTTGGCAAAAAGTGGATAATCTTTTACCTGTCATCATCCAAGATGCAAAAACTTGCGAAGTTTTAATGCTAGGCTTTATGAATAATGAAGCCTTAGAAAAAAGCTTAGAAAGTGGCAAAGTAGTCTTTTTTTCACGCACAAAACAGCGTCTTTGGATGAAGGGTGAAGAAAGTGGAAATTTCTTAAATATCATAGATTTAAGCTTAGATTGTGATAATGACACGCTTTTAATTTTAGCAAATCCTGTAGGGCCTACTTGTCATACGGGCGATATTTCTTGTTTTGAAAAAATTTCTAAAAATGCAGATTTTGTTTTTCTAGCCAGACTTGAAAAACTTATCAATTCACGCAAAAATGCCGATGAAAATACTTCTTATACAGCAAAACTTTTCAAAAGTGGCACAAAACGCATTGCACAAAAAGTTGGTGAAGAAGGCGTAGAAACAGCTTTAGCAGCGACAGTAAAAGATAAAGAAGAGCTTATTTGTGAAGCAGCGGATTTAATGTATCATTTAAGTGTTTTACTTACAGATGCAAATCTTAGTTTCTCAGATGTGATTTCAAAATTAAAAGAAAGACATAAAGCTTAAAGCTTTATGTAAATAAATTTATATCAATGCAAGGCTTCGTTAAGTTTGACTGCTTTTTTATTTAAAACTACTATCATAGCACCACTTATAGAATCTTGACGGAAATGTAGTCCATTTAAACCTTTAAGCTCTAAGCCTTTGTAAATTTCTTTATCAAAATTAAAATAAGGATTAAGTTTAGCAAGTTCCTCGGCATCTTTGAGTAAAAATTTCGTTCCTTCTAACACCGCAATACCTGCATCAACTATACAATTATCCCCTAAAGGAATTCCTGTAACTGAATTAGCTCCTAAAAGACAAGCCTTACCTACACTTATAGCATTGCCACTTGTTCCACTTAAAACACCTAAAATCGAAGCTCCACCACCTACATCAGAACCTTCTCCTACTATAGCACTTGAGCTAATACGCCCTTCAACCATACAAGCTCCTGTTGTGCCTGCATTAAAATTCACATAACTTGCCCCTGGCATGATGGTTGTTCCTGCTGCTAAAGATGCACCCATTCTTACTTTGGAACTTTCTAAAATTCTTGTATTATCCTCAGGGATAATATGCGCTAAAAATCTTGGGAATTTATCAACAAAATCGATTTTTGGATATTGATTGCTCATTTTTAAACGCATTTCATTTGCTCTTAAATACTCAAGCTCGATAGGCTTATCATCACTCCAAGCTACATTGCTTAAAAGTCCAAAAGCTCCATTTAGATTGATACTTCTTAAAGGTACTTTTTTAGTAGAAAGCAAATAAAGTTTTAGATAAACACTTTCTACACTTAAAGGTTCTTTATCTTCAAAAAGACAAACAAAAGCAAACTCATCGTCTTTAAATTTATCTTTGATAATCTTTAATAAATCAATATTTTGATGCCCTTCTTCTTCTAAAAAAGGTTTAAAACAAGAAAGTGCAAAATCAATATCTTCTAATTTTAAAGTTTGCACAAACTCACTCGCATTAAAATCAATCTCCACGCCCCTTTGCATAAAAGCTTCAAGCATGATTGCTGCTGAGCCAAAATTTTGCTCGTAATTAATCAAAGCAAAACTTGCTTGCAAGATTTTATTTTTATTTAGCTGTCCTCTATCAAGCCTTGCTATACCAAAAGCTTTAGGTTTTTTATAACCACGTTTTTGCTCGATTTGTTTGATTAAAAGTAAAAAATCTTCTTTAGTATTAATCATTTTCTTTTCCTTATCCACTTAATTTTTAATGCGAACACGCACTTTTTCCATTCATCACAGGTTGTATAGCAGAATTATCCGCACCACCTTCATTGTTAATCTTTTCTATAAAACTCCAAATTTTTTCGGCCGCCATTAAATAACGCCTTGAACTCACACTTTCAGGGTGATAAAAACTCACAGGCTTGCCTTCATCTCCACCTTCTCTTACTATCATTTCTATAGGAATTTGTGCTAAAACTTCACTTTTATAGGCTTTTGCCATATCTTCAGCTGTTCCTTTACCAAAAATATCATACTCTTTACCATTATCAGGACATAAAAATCCACTCATATTTTCAATCACACCCGCTATAGGAATATGAAGTTTATTAAACATATCTAAAGCTCTTTTGCTATCGTCTAAAGATACGGTTTGAGGCGTGCTTACACAAACTCCTGCAGTAATAGGAATACTTTGCGCAGAAGTAATTTGTGCATCGCCTGTTCCTGGAGGCATATCTAAAAACAATACATCAAGTTCAGGCCAAATCACATCAGCTAAAAGTTGCTCGATTGCTTTCATAATCATAGCTCCACGCCACATAAGACCTTGACCCTCTTCGATCAAAACCCCCATACTCATCATATAAACACCATGAGTTAAAATAGGCTTTAATCTCTGCCCTACTACTTCAGGCTGAGTTTTGGTTTCTCCTAGCATTCTTGGAATATTTGGCCCATAAATATCCGCGTCTAAAATCCCTACTCTTTTTCCCATTTTAGCCATGGAAATTGCTAAATTTACTGTAGTTGTAGATTTACCCACACCACCTTTTCCACTTGAAACCATGATGAAATTTTTTACTTGTGGAGCGATATTTTTTCCACTTCTTGAATTACTTTTTTCTTCAGGAATTTTTGGAGTGATGATATTAAGTTCGATATTTTTTAAAGCCAAACTCGATAAAGCTTCAGTAGCATTTTTACGAATTTCATTAGCTACTTCAGGATTTGCTGAAACGATTTCTATATCAATGAATACACCATCATCTTGAATTTTAATATCTTTTACAAAGTTAAAACTCACTATATCCTTTTCAAAACCAGGATATTTTACAGTTTTTAATTTCTCTAAAATTTGTTCTTTCATATTTTTTCCTTGTCTTTTAAAAAAATCAATTTTACTAATAAAATGATAAAATTTAGCTTTTTATAAGTGTATAATATGGTAACATTATAAAAACCAACAATATTAAAAAGAGGAATGAAAAAATGAGTGAAATTAGCCTCATTATGTTAGCAGCTGGAAATTCTACTCGTTTTAACACAAAGGTAAAAAAACAATTTTTACGACTTGGAAATGACCCTCTTTGGCTTTATGCAACAAAAAATTTAAGCTCTTTTTATCCTTTTAAAAAAATAGTTGTTACCTCTAGTAATATCACTTATATGAAAAAATTTACTAAAAACTATGAATTCATAGAAGGTGGTGATACCAGAGCAGAATCCTTAAAAAAAGCCTTAGAGCTCATAGATAGCGAATTTGTTATGGTAAGTGATGTAGCAAGGGTATTGGTGAGTAAAAATTTGTTTGATCGTTTGATTGAAAATTTAGATAAAGCAGATTGTATTACCCCTGCTTTAAAAGTTGCAGATACAACACTCTTTGACAATGAAGCCTTGCAAAGAGAAAAAATCAAACTCATTCAAACCCCGCAAATTTCTAAAACCAAATTGCTTAAAAAAGCCTTGGATCAAAACCTAGAATTTACAGATGATAGCACAGCTATAGCTGCAATGGGTGGAAAAATTTGGTTTGTTGAAGGTGAAGAAAATGCAAGAAAACTAACCTTTAAAGAAGATCTTAAAAAACTTGATTTGCCTACACCTAGCTTTGAAATTTTTACTGGCAATGGTTTTGATGTGCATGAATTTGGAGAGAATCGCCCTTTGCTTTTAGCAGGAGTGCAAATTCATCCTACTATGGGGCTTAAAGCACACAGCGATGGAGATGTTTTAGCTCACTCTTTAACCGATGCGATTTTAGGTGCTGCAGGACTTGGAGATATAGGAGAGCTTTATCCTGATACTGATATGAAATTTAAAAATGCCAACTCCATGGAGCTTTTAAAACAAGCTTATGATAAAGTCAGAGAAATAGGTTTTGAACTCATTAATATAGACATTTGCGTCATGGCACAAAGCCCTAAACTTAAAGACTTTAAACAAGCTATGCAAAGCAATATAGCTCATACCTTAGATTTAGATGAATTTAGAATCAATGTTAAAGCCACAACAACGGAAAAATTGGGTTTTATTGGAAGAAAAGAAGGTATGGCGGTGCTTAGTAGTGTAAATTTAAAATATTTTGATTGGACAAGATTATGAAAGTTTTAATTATTGAAAATGAAATTTATCTAGCGCAAAGCATTAGCATTAAACTAAGTGATGCTGGATATAGCTGTGAAATTATTAACTCGTTTGATGAATACAATGGTGAAAAATACTATGACATTATACTGCTTTCTACAAATACTAATAATTTTCTAAAAGCCGTAGGTCAATTTAAACATAGTATTATTATTTTGCTTATTTCTTATATAAGTACAGATACAGTTTCAAATCCTTTGAAATTAGGTGCTAGTGATTATATTCAAAAACCCTTTATGATAGAAGAGCTGATTAGAAAAATAAAGCATTATCAGGATTTTAGAAAACTTTCAATCCTTAATAAAGCTTATCAAAGCTATATCAAATCAAGATTAGAAACAATCAAAATTCCAGAGTATAATTATAAAAAATTAAAACTTCCATTGATATTAAAATCCAACAAGCAAAGCAGCGCTGATGCTTTTGTTTTTAATTATGCAAATGAATGTGACATTACTCTTTCTTTTATTGATTTAACATCTACAAATTCAGTTGAAAAAGTTATGAAACTTCCCACAGAAAACAATCTTTTATTTTTGAGTAATTTTCAAGCATTAAAAGCAGCAGAAAAGGAAAAACTCCTAGATTTTATACAAAACAAAAATGTTATTTTGCATACCAATTCAAATACAGATGATTTAAAAATAAACTGCATTAATTTAAATGATAATGAAAAAAATATCAATAGCAATGAAATTTTAACTATAGATGAGTATGTAAAATATGTTATTATAAATTACCAAAATATATTTCCTGATACCGATCTTTCAAAAAAATTAGGCATTTCACGTAAATCTTTATGGGAAAAAAGGAAGAAATATGAAATCAGCAAGAAAAAATAAAAACATTATCATAGATCAAAATGAATTTGGCATCTTATCACTTATTAAAGAAGGTTTGCTAGGCACTTGCACTCATTTAATGAATGAAAAAGAAGTCAATGAAATCATTAAATCAGGAAAATTTAAAGGAGAAAGCTTTCCCTATCCCTTAAGCTTTGCACCAAAAAATGCCGAAGAAGCACTAAATGATATAAAATCTGGCGATAGAATCGATCTCATGCTAGATGAAAAAGTAGTAGGACATATAGATTTTAAAAGCCAATTTAAAAATAATAAAAATTTTTCTGATATTTTCAGTCCTAACACTTGCTCTTTAGAAGACATGGGAACAACTTGCATAAGTGGAAAAATAGAAATTTATAATTCTCAAATTGAAAAAATAAAAGAGAATTTTCAACAAATCAAAAACAATCTTAATGCACAAAAAATTACTGCTATAGTTTCAAGTTTTGATCCTTTGCATCGTGCCCATGAAAGAATGTTTCGTTGGACTATTGATAAAGCAGATTTAGTTGTAATTTTTCTTGTAGAATCTTTTGATGTAAATGGGTTTGAATTCGAACTTAAAGAAGCATATTTGAAAAAATTTATTCAAAACTATCTTCCACCGGATAGAATTTTCATTTTTCCATTAAAAAATATTAATATTTTTCACGCTCATTTAAATCCTGGCTTAGAAAGTATTATCGCAAAAAGTCTAGGTTGTACCAAACTAGTAGTAGGACAAAATCATACAGGACTTGGAATGTTTTATGATGATAACCAACCAAAAACCATACTTGATGATTTTTCCAAGGACTATGGCATAGAAGTGATCGTTTTGCCTGAATTTGTATTTTGCGATCAATGTCGCATGATTGTTAGCACAAGATCTTGCCCTCATGGTTGTCATCACCATTTGCACTATAATTCTCAGTCTTTAAAAGATTTACTAAGAGCGGGTATCATTCCTCCAGCAATTTTCATGCGCAAGGAAGTATCTAGTGTTATTTTAACTTCTCTTTTTCCAAATAGATTAAAAAATATGCAAAAAATTTATAATGAGCTTTTTCCAACTGATGGAATTTTAGAATACAAAAATGATGAAGAATTTTATCAAAAACTTTTAGAAATTCATCAAATGTCTTATATGGTGTAATAAAATGCAAAAATTATTTTTAACTTTTTTTTATTCAGGTTCTGTAAAAAAGGCAAGTGGGACTTTTGGTACTATCGCTGCTTTAATACCTGCTTTTTTTATACTTAAATATCTCGGGATTAACACTTTGTTTTTACTAAGCATTTTAATTTTTGTTGCAAGTATTCGTGTTATAGATGATTATGAAAAAAAAACAGGAATTCACGATGACAAACACATAGTTATCGATGAGGTTGCTGGAGTTTTTCTTGCTTGTGCTATTGCAGCAAGTGTTGAAAACTCGATAGTCAATTTTATTTTGGCTTTTGTTTTATTCAGACTCTTTGACATTACAAAACCTTCTATTATTGGTAAGATAGATAAAAAAGTCAAAGGCGGACTAGGTGTAATGCTTGATGATATGTTAGCAGGATTGTTTGCTGGACTTTTAAGTGCGGTAATTTATGGATTTTTACTTAAATTTAATTTAGTTTTTTGGGATATAAATTTAAAAGACTTATTTTGAAATTTTGCTTAAATTAATTAAATTTTAAATTTTATTCTTATATAATTTAGTCTTTAATTTCAAAAAAGGAAAATATAAATGGCAAACCATAAATCTGCTGAAAAAAGAGCAAGACAAACTATTAAAAAAACAGAAAGAAATAGATTCTATAGAACAAGACTTAAAAATATAACTAAAGCCGTAAGAGAAGCTGCAGCAAATGGAGATAAAAATGCTGCTAATGAAGCTTTAAAAGTAGCTAATAAAAGCATTCATGCTATGGTAAGTCGCGGTTTCATTAAAAAACAAACTGCTTCTCGCCGTGTAAGCCGCTTAGCCCTTTTAGTAAATAAAATCGCATAATTTTCTATATAGTTTTTAATGTTAGCTAGCAAACTAGATCCTTTTTTAAAACGCTTTGAAGAGTTAAATTCTCTTCTTAGCAGTTCTGATATAATCAACGATATCAGTAAAATGACTACACTCTCTAAAGAACAAAAAAATTTAGAACCTATCGTTTTAAAAGCTAAAGAGTATTTAAAAACTTTAGACAATATAGAAGAAAATAAAGCTTTGCTAAACGATCCAGAACTTGGGGAACTTGCGAAAGAAGAACTAAAAACTTTAGAAGAATTAAAACCAAAGCTTGAAGAAGAGATTAAAATTTTACTTCTTCCTAAGGATCCCAATGATGAAAGAAATATTTTTCTTGAAATTCGTGCAGGCACAGGTGGCGATGAGGCATCTTTATTTGTAGGAGATCTTGTAAAAGCTTATGCAAGATATGCTGAAAATCGTGGCTATAAACTTGAGATTGTAAGTTCTAGTGAAGGAAGTGTAGGTGGATTTAAAGAAATCATCATGCTTGTTAAAGGAACAGGAGCTTATTCAAGACTTAAATATGAAGGTGGAACGCACCGTGTTCAAAGAGTTCCTCAAACAGAATCCCAAGGACGCGTGCATACTTCTGCTATCACCGTGGCAGTAATGCCAGAAGTTGATGATATAGAAATCGAAATCAATCCAAACGATCTTAAAGTTGATGTTATGCGATCTTCAGGACATGGTGGACAAAGTGTAAATACTACTGATTCAGCTGTTCGTATCACTCATATCCCTACAGGTATAGTTGTAGTCAATCAAGATGGAAAAAGCCAACACAAAAATAAAGAAAGTGCGATGAAAGTCCTAAAAGCAAGGCTTTATGAAATGCAAGAGAGTGAAAGACTGGCAAAAGAAAGTGAAGTAAGAAAATCACAAGTAGGAAGCGGAGATAGAAGTGAACGCATTCGCACTTACAATTTTCCACAAAATCGTATCAGCGATCATAGAATAAATCTTACTTTATATCGCTTAGATGCCATTATGCAAGATGGGCTTTTTGATGAAATCATAGAACCTTTAATCACTCATCATCAAGCCCAAGCTTTACAAGAACAAAATTTATAAGATTTTATATAAATTAATGCTTATGTAGGAATTTATGTGGATTTCCACTAGCACCTACATGTGTAACATTTCCATTTTCTATATCATAAGCTTGACCAAAACCTTTTACAAAGCGTCCTTTTTTAAATTCAAGCTTTACTAGATGAAAATCAAGCATCTTGCGTATAGTTTTAATGCCTCCTTCTCCTCCGGTTTGTTTTTCAAACTCATCATAAATTTGATCAAATCTTTCACCTCTCTCTAAAAAGCTTGCATTTACTCTATAGCGCAATCTTTTGCGAAGTATCACAGAAGCGGCTTTACTCTCATCCTCTAAAAACATTATTTCTATATTGTTTGGATTTACTTTGATGTTGTTAAAATGTTCGCTTACTTCACTTATATAAATATAATTTCCCCATTGTGTGCTTACAAAAGGTGCATACGAGCAAACAACTTCTCCATTTGCATTTAAAGTTGCCAAAGCTACAGAATTAAAACTTAGCATAAATTCATTTAATTCTTTTTCTACGCCACTAAAATTTTGCTCGCTCTTTGCACTCATGCAAAGGGATATTATAGCATCTTTAATCGTGTTTTCATCGGCTTTTTTGGGAAATTCCACTCGTAAATTTTCTTTATCATTGTAAACAAGATCTAAGCCATTAAAATCAACACTTTTTAGAAAAACATCTTGTACTTGCTCAATACCACCAAATTTTTTACAAAGATCGACTAAATTTGATTTATGATGATCATTCATATGAGAAATAATGCTTTCAAAATTCATTTTTATCCTTTCTTGATTTTAAAATAAAATATTAAAAAAAATGGTATCAATTATCAAATTAAAAAGCACTTAAAATATATAAATTATCTATTTTAACAAAAATTTATACTAGATTAAGTTAATAAAGGATAAATTTATTTCTAAATTATTATGATATAAATTATCATTATTTATTTTATTTAAGGAGTAAAATTTGCACCCAAATAAAAAAGCTTTTAAATTATCTTTATTTGCATTATTGCTAATAACTAATTTAAATGCACAAGAATCAAATAAAGCTATCAATCTACAAAAAGTTGTTGTTAGTACAACAGGTTTTGAACAAGATGCGGATTCAAATTTACGCAATGTAATCAGCATAGAAGGCAAAGATCTACAAAATAAAGGTTATGTTTCCTTAGAACAAGCCTTAGAAAGAATTTCGGGCATTAGTTTTGTAAATTTTGGACTTGGACGCAATATAGATATGCGTGGACAAGGAAATAAATCCAATATAGCTGTAAAAGTTATGATTGATGGGCATGCTATTAATGTTCTTGATAATTCCCATGGTGTAACCCCGCTAGATAGTATCAATTTAGATAATGTAGAACGCATAGAAATCATACCTGGGGGTGGATCTGTGCTTTATGGAAGTGGTACTAGAGGGGGCGTGATTAATATCATTACAAAAAAACAAAAATCAGATGCTTTTGCTATAAATTTAAAAAGCAATGCTTATGATCATGGTGGACTAAGTGGAAATTTAGGTATCAATGGCGCCAAACAAATAAATGAAAATTTAGATTTTAGCTTTGATATACAAAGTTTTAACCTTGATGGATATCAAGAAGGTTATAATGAAAAAGGTTATTTTATCAACACAAAAACCTATATTGATATCAATGATAATAGCGATTTAACTTTGGGGTATAATTATTTTAAAAGCAAAAATACCAGCAGTGGCTATCTAACAAAAGCACAAGCTCAAAGCGATACAACTCAAAAAGGCAATAGTGACAATATCACACAAATCAATCGCCCTGAAATTTCTTTGGATTATCATTACTATTTTGATGATATATGGGAATTTAACCTAGAAGCTTTTTGGCAAAATCAAAAGATCAATTATCTAAAAGATGTTTCTACAATGAGCTACATGAATATGAGTCTTCCTGTATATCAAAATGGAAGTGGTTTTGAAGACACACTTACAGGGATAAGTTTAAAAAACAAACTAAATTATGCAAATAATTCTTATTTTATTTTTGGTTATGAATTTGCAAACCATGATGCAAAAAGAAAGAGTTTGGTGTATTATAGCGTTCCAAGTGTCATAAATTATCACAGGATGACAACTTTAATGGATATGACTAAACAAAGCCATTCTATTTTTGCTCTTGATTCTCATAATTTTAATGAATTTTTTACTTTATCCGGTGGAGCTAGATATGAATTTAGCTCTTATAATACCGATAGATCTTATAGAAATGAAATGAGTATGAACGGAAGACCCCCATCGCCTACTATCATAGACTCAACAACACTTTTTGATACCAATAAAAACGCCAATAATTTTGCTTTTGAAATCACTCCAAATTTTAAATACTCAGACACAGGAAAGCTTTATATCAAATACGAAAGAGGTTTTGTCTCTCCAAATCCAGCACAATTTGTCAACAAGGATAAAAATTCACAAAAGTATTATTCTGCAAATTTAAATCCTGAGATCTTTGATACCTTTGAACTAGGTATTGATGATTTTTGGTGGAATTTTTACGGCTTTAATCTAACTTTATTTTACACCCTAAGCAAAGATGAAATTTCTTATCTTGGAAACCCTCATTCTACTAGTGGATCTTGGTGGAAATATTATAATATAGATCAAACTCGCCGTTTAGGAGTAGAATTAAGCCTGAGTCAAAATTTTTTAGATGATGATTTAATCTTTAGAGAAAGTCTAACTTATCTTGATGCTAAAATTTCTAAAGGTGTTAATGACGGCATGAGAATTCCTTATGTTTCAAAAATCAAAGCCACAGCTGGGATTGAATACGCTTGGAATAAAAATTTCTCAAATTTTATTGATTTAACCTATTTTTCTAGAGCAAAAGATGGTGGAACTATAGATGAAAATACAGGAAAAATGTCTAAAAATTCTTGGATAAGGGATTATTTTTTAACAGATATTGGCATGAAATATAATTATAAAAAATTACAAATTTTAGCAGGAATTCGCAATCTTTTCGATAAAAGATACTACACCTATCAAGACAGTATAAATGATCAATACCTAGTTGGAAATGGCAGAAACTACTATGTTGAATTTAAATACACATTCTAAAATTTTAGTGATTATAGGGCTTTTGGTAGCTTATATAATCGCTTCCTTTACAGCACTTTGCTTAGGAGATGAGAATTTAAATCCAAAAGAGCTTTTTTCATATATCTTTAGCCAAGATGAAATTTTAAGACAAATAATCATAGATGGACGCTTACCACGGATTATAATGGCGATTTTAATCGGTATGCTTTTAGCTAGTAGTGGGGCTATCACTCAAAATGTATTTTCAAATCCTATAGCTGATCCTTATATCATAGGTATAGCTTCTGCGGCAACCTTTGGAGCGGTTTTGGCGTATTTGTTAAAATTGAATGATTATTATTATGGAATTTTAGGTTTTGTTTGCTCTGCCTTTTTTGCCCTAGGAGTTTTTAAAATTTCTTCTAAAGCTTCTATAGCAACTTTACTCATTATCGGCATAGCAGCTTCATCTTTTTTAGGGGCTTTTACTTCTTTTTTCACTTATCTTATAGGCGAGGATTCTTTTAAAATAGTCGCTTGGCTTATGGGAAATATAGGCAATGCTTCTTGGTTTCGTGTGGGAATTTTAATCTTGCCTTTAATTTTTTGTTTGTTTTATTTTTACGCTCATAAAAACGAATTAAACATACTTTTAAGCGGAGATGATGAAGCTAGAAATCTAGGGGTAAATGCTCAAAAATTAAAGATAAATTTACTCATTGTCTCATCCTTGGCTGTATCTTTTGCGGTTGCTTTTAGCGGACTTATAGGCTTTGTTGGACTCATCATTCCTCATACTATAAGACTTTTGCTTAAAAATTATAATAATGCCTTAGTTATCCCTTTATGTACAGCATTTGGAGGATTATTTTTACTTATTTGTGATACTTTAGCAAGAACTCTTTTAGCTCCTGTGCAAATTCCGATTGGAATTTTAACTGCATTTTTTGGAGCTCCTATTTTTTTATACTTAGCTTTAAGCGCTAGGAGATTTTTATAATGCTAAAAATACATAATTTAAGCTTTGCTTATCACCAAAAAGATTTACTAAAAAATATTCATTTAGAACTTAAAAACCAAGCTTTTATAGGAATTTTAGGGCCAAATGGCTCAGGCAAAAGCACTCTTTTAAAACTTATACTTAAAAATTTAAGTCCAAATAAAGGAGTGATAAGTCTTTTTAACACAAATATCAAGGATTTTTCTCTTAAAGAATTTGCCAAAATTTGCGGATTTGTGCCTCAAAAATCAGAATTAAACACCCCTTTAAAAGTCATCGATGTGCTTTTAATGAGCAAATATGCGAATTTAAAACACGCTTTTAGTTCTTATTCTAAAGAAGATATTTTAGAAATTAAAGAATTTGCTAAGGATTTAAGACTAGAAAATTTTCTAGAAAGAAACATACTTTCTTTAAGTGGGGGTGAATTTCAAAGAATGCTTTTAGCAAGAGCTTTGCTTAAAAAGCCAAAAATTCTTTTTTTAGATGAACCCACTTCAGCCCTTGATTTAAACTATGCTATAGAGCTTTTAAGTCTTTGCGAAAAACTGGTTAAAGAAAAAAATATTGCCATTGTTGCTATCTTACATGATTTAAATTTAGCTTCTATGTTTTGTGATAAAATCCTTTTTTTAAAAGAAGGGGAAATAAAGTATTTTGGAACGATCAAAGAGCTTTTTACTCAAGAAATTTTAAAAGAAATTTATGATTTAAACTGCGAGATTATTTATAAAAATTCTAAACCTTATATTTTAGCTTTAAAGGAGAAAAAATGAAAAAAATTTTAATTATTATAAGTTTGTTTTTAATCACACTAAATGCAAAAGAACGCCTTGTAGTGCTTGATCCTGCAAGCATAGAAACCCTTTTTATGCTTAAGGCTAAGGATCAAATCGTAGGCATTGCCAATTTGCAACACTCAAATATCTATCCCAAAGATCAAACCTCAAAACTTACAAGCGTAGGTACTTTTTCAAATCCTTCGCTTGAAAAAATAGTAGCATTAAAACCAAGTTTGGTGATTTTAAGCTCTTATTCTTTAAATTTAGAAGAAGGACTTAAAAATTTTGGTATCAAAAGTATCAATTTAAAAGCCGAGCGTTTAGAAGATATAACAAAAAATATCACAACCTTAGGCCAAATCACCAAAAAAGAAAAAGAAGCAGAGCTTTTAAAACAAGAATTTGCTCAAAATTTAAAAAAATTAAGTGATAAACCCTTAAATAAAAGTGCGATTTATCTCTATTCTAGCAACCCTTTAATGGCCTTTAATGATAATTCTTTAATAGCTGATATTTTAAGACTCATAGGGATTAAAAATTTAAGTCCGCAAAGTCGAATTTCAAGACCTGTTATATCAGCAGAATACATACTTAAACAAAATCCAGACATACTCATTCTTGGAATGGATGCCAAAAATAATCTTTTAGATACAAATGCTTTATTGAAAAATACCAAAGCAGTTAAAACAGGAAGTATTTATTTTAACAAAGATACACATATATTATTACGTCTTAGTCCTAAGATAATAGATAGAATTCAAGAATTTAAAACAAAGCTAGAAAATAACAATTTTTAATCACTCAATCTTGCTTTAAAAAATTCGCAAGTTTGACAAAGTTTTTCTATGCGTTTATCTTCTTCAAAAGCTTTTTTCATCATCTTTATACGCGGTGATTTAAAAAGCTTATCAAAGTTATTTTCAAAAACATTTCCCAAGTTAATATCTGCTTTAGTATCCAAACAGCAAGGCACTAAACTTCCATCACTTAAAATCCCAATTTGCTCTTTTAAAGCATGGCATTTTCCTTTTTTATAAAGGGGTTTATCTTTTAAATTTGGCCATTTAAAAAGTTTATTTTGATGAAGCAAAATATGTCTTTGCAAGCGATTTTTACTTAAGCTTGCATTGATCTTGGCTTCAAATTCTTTGGCTAAAAACTCATAAATTTTTAAATTTGACTTAGGTGCCTTAAAATTAGCATCTAAATTCCAAAGTCTTAGATTGATAAAAGAAAGGCTTTTTTGCTCTAAATGCTTTTTGCAAAGTTCTAAAATAGGCTTAAAATACTGTTCTAAAGAAATTTTGCTTTGACTTAAAAAAGACATTAAAGAAATATTGATTTGATGGATATTCTCATACCCTAACAATAAAGCTTGATTTTTAGAATTTAGATAAAAGCCACTTGTAGTGATTTCAAGTTTCATAGCTTCACCTTTTGCGATTTTTAGATAATTTTCCAAATTAGGTAAAAGCAAAGGATCACCCAAAAGATGAAAGGTAAAAAGCTCAGCTTTATTAGAAATTTTATGAGCTAAGTTTTGAAATTTTTCTTCACTCATTACCCCGCGAATTCCTTTTTGAGAAGGACAAAAATCACATTTTAAACCACAAATATCACTTAATTCTATATATATTTTTTTAAATTTCATTATATTTCCTAGAGTAAACATTTTACCAAAATTTATGAAATTTATTAAAAATATGTAACATTTTTATCAATATTTTTATCTTTTTTATTTCTCTTCTTTATTTTTAAATATATTAAACAAAAATCACACTATACTTAAATAAAAATCTAAAATGAAGGAAGGGTTTATGCAAGAGCTTACTTGCACGAAAAAAATTCGCTCTATTATTGCTGCAAGTAGTGGAAATTTAGTAGAGTGGTTTGACTTTTATATCTATGCTTTTACAGCAACTTATTTTGCTCATACTTTTTCAACTTCAGATAATCCTGTTATCCAGCAAATCAATGCCTTTGGGGTTTTTGCAGCAGGATTTTTTATGCGTCCTATAGGCTCTTGGCTTTTTGGCTCTTTAGCTGATAAAGTAGGTCGTAAGAAATCTATGGTTATATCAGTGGTTTTAATGGCTTTGGGCTCTTTTATGATAGCAGCCTTACCAAGCAAAGATACAGTGGGCGATCTTGCTATTATCTTACTTTTAATAGCAAGACTCATTCAAGGTCTTAGTGTAGGTGGGGAGTATGGCATAGCAGCTACTTATCTTTCAGAACTTGCTACAGAAGGAAAACGCGGTTTTTACTCATCTTTTCAGTATGTAACCCTAATAGGTGGTCAACTTTTGGCCGTTGCAAGCATTAGTATAATGTTTTTATTTTTTAGCATTGATGATGTGAAAGATTATGCTTGGAGAATACTTTTTGTAATAGGCGGAATTTTAGCACTAGGCTCGCTTTTTGTAAGAAAAATGATGAATGAAAGTGCTACAAAACTTCGCCAGCATGAAGATCGTGGTACTTTAAAAGCATTATGCAAATCTTGGAAACCTTTTTTAATGGTGCTTGGGGTTACTTCTGGAGGTTCTTTAGCTTTTTATACTATTACAACTTATACTAAAACTTTTATGGAAAATACGGGTATGGATAAAATGCTTGTTAATAATCTTTTCTTAGGTGCTTTATTTATACTAATGATCATTCAACCTCTTTTTGGATATATAGGAGATAAAATAGGTCACAAACGATCTTTAATTGTATTTTGTATTTTGGCATTAGTAGGAATTTATCCTATTTTTTCACTTATAGCCAATAACGCACAAAATAATCCTTCTTTGACATTTATGTTGGTGGTATTATTGTTTGTTATTTTAAGTTTTTATACTTCAGTTGCTGGGATTTTTAAAGCAAAACTTTTTCCTGAACATGTAAGAGCTTTAGGTACAGGTTTGGGTTATGCTATTTCAAATGCTGTTTTTGGAGGATCTGCTCCTTGGGTTGCTTTACAATTTAAAAATGCAGGTATAGAAAATGGCTTTTTTATCTATATAGCTATTTTTACAATCATCATGCTTATAGCTACTTTGTGTTTGCCTAAAAAATCAGAGCTTAATTAATTTTAACGCTTTTAAAGAAAGTACCGAAAGTGCGGTACTTTCTAACTCTTTTAAGGTTTGAAATTCATAATTTTTATTTTCATTATTTAAAATTTGATAATAAACCTTGATATTAAGTTTATACTTAGTATAGCCGTGCTTAAACTCCCCTACAAAACTCATATCTTTAGAAAGTTTATATTCTCCTTCTTTAAAAAAAGGAAAATTATACATACCTTTATAAAGCTTATCTTGGCTTTTCTGTATCGCAAATTTTTTATTAAATTCAAACAAAAAAAGATTTAAATTTAAACTCTCATAAAGTATTTTTTTAGCTCTTGGATAAAACTCTGTATTAAATTTGCCTTGACAAAAATCATACAAAGGACAAATCCCACACTTTGCATTTTTACCCACACAAACCAAAGCCCCTATATCAAGCAAAGCTTGGTTGTGATCAAAGGCATGATTTAAATTTAAAAGCTCTTTAGCTCTTTTTTCAAGTTCTTTCATGCTAGGATTTTCCAAAGCAAAAAGACGAGAAAGCACACGGCGTATATTGCCATCAACAAAAGAAACCTTTTGATCGTAGCCAAAACAAGCTATAGCGCCTGCTGTATAAGCTCCTATACCACTTAATTTTTTTAGATCCTCAACTTCTTTAGGTAATTTAGCCCCAAACTTATCCACGCATTCTAAAGCTACCTTTTTTAAATTTCTAGCACGAGTGTAATAACCAAGTCCTTGCCAAGCCTTTAAAAGCTCGTCTTCATTAGCATTAGCCAAACTTTCTAAAGTAGGAAATTTTTGCAAAAAGGGGGAATAAAACCTTTCTAAAACTGATTTAACTTGAGTTTGCTGAAGCATAATTTCGCTGATATAAACCCCATAAGCTCTATCAATATGCTTTAAACTTTCATCACAATTTTGACTTTGTAAATTACGCCAAGGCAAAGTTTTGCGTCCATTTTTTTCATACCAAAGAAGTAAATTTTCTTGTAGTTTTTCAAGCTCTTTTTTTTGCATAAATGAGAGTATAACAAAAAATTTTAAAATTTTTTGCTAAAATTAGCTCAAATTAAATTATTAAGGATATCCATGTTAGCTTTTTTTAAAGGTTTAGGTGTAGGTTTTTTATGTTTATTACTTTTTGTTGCAGGAGTAGTTTTTAATGTAGAATTTTTAGGCAAAAAAGACTCTAATCATGATTTATATTTTTCAAGAAATATAGAAGTAAGCAATACGCTAAAACCCGATATTTTATATGCAAATATTAATTTTTGGGCAAATGAAAATTTAAGTTCAAAAATCACATTAGACAATAGTGAAAAAGCCGAAATCACAAATACTTTCAATCAAATTTTAGAACGCTCAAAAAAAGAAAATTTTTGTAGCGGAGGAAGTTTTTCTTTAGAACCTAATTTTTCCTACAAAGATGGTATACAAACTCCAAAAGGTCAAAGATTTAATGCGAATTTAGAATGTGAATTTAAAGAAAATCAACTTGCAGATTTTAACAAGCTTTTAAATGACATCAATTCTATCATAGCTAAAAATAATTTCATTAGCGTTTCAACACCAGCCATACAAACAAGATTTTCAAAAGATACACTAAACAACAACAAAGAAAATCTTTACAAAGAGCTTTTAAAAACATCATACGAATATGAAAAAACTTACTCTTTAGATCTTAATAAAACTTGTATATTGAAAAATTTACAAGTAAATACAAATGCCAATATTGCACCTAGAATGCTAAATGCGAAATCTGACAATATAGAACTTTCATCTCCAATTATCAGCGAAAAAGAACAAATTTTAAATGCAAAAGCTTTATTTATTTGCAAATAACTTATAGCAAAATAAACTCCTTTTAAGTTTATTTTGCTATACTTTTATCTTCAATTCTTTCAGAAATTTATGCGGGAATAGCTCAGGGGTAGAGCACAACCTTGCCAAGGTTGGGGTCGCGAGTTCGAATCTCGTTTCCCGCTCCATAATCACCCGCCCGGGTGGTGGAATTGGTAGACACAAGGGACTTAAAATCCCTCGGAATTTTTCTTCCGTGCCGGTTCAAGTCCGGCCTCGGGCACCACTTTTTCAACATTATCAGGGCGACATAGCCAAGCGGTAAGGCATGGGCCTGCAAAGCCTTGATCTCCGGTTCGAATCCGGATGTCGCCTCCAAAAGGCAAAACTTTACTTTATCGGGAGATGGCTGAGTGGTCGAAAGCGGCGGTCTTGAAAACCGTTGAGGGTCACACCTCCAGGGGTTCGAATCCCTTTCTCCCGGCCACCAAAACTTTCTAGTTTATCAAGCTTATATCATTCCTAATTTAAAGGATACTACAAATGAAAAATAATACTTCAATCTTATTTCGTTATATCCTAAAAAACTTAGAAAAACTATGGCTAATATAATTAAAAATAAGAAATACAAATGGAAAATTTAGAATTTGTTATCTTAAAACAAAAATATAAAATTTTAAAAATATGTCAAATTTTAAAATATAAGGTAGGCAAATGAAAGAATTTTATATGAATTTAGCCTTAAATGAGGCTTGGAAATATCAGTTTTTAACCTATCCAAATCCGGCCGTAGGCTGTGTAATCTTAGATAAAAATGAAAAAATTTTAGCCATAAAAGCTCATGAAAAAGCTGGATTGGCTCATGCAGAACTTAATGCCATAGCTCATGCTTTTAAAAGCTTAAGACCTGAAATTTCATTGCCCAAAGAAGCAAACGCCTTACATGAGTTTATTTGCAAAAACCATCAAGGTGTATTTAAAGATAGCATAGCTTTTGCAACGCTTGAGCCTTGCTCTCATCAAGGAAAAACACCTCCTTGTACAAAACTCTTTAGCGAGCTAGGTTTTAAAAAAATTTTCATCAGCGTTAAAGATGAAAATAAAATCGCAAGCGGTGGGGCTGAATTTTTAAAAAAACAAGGTATAGAGGTTGAATTTGACATACTTAAAGAAGAAGGAAAAAAACTTTTAAAACCTTTTTTAAAATGGCAAAAAGGGCAATTTAAACTTTTTAAATTAGCCCTTTCTATGAACGGCTCACCTTTTGGCAAAATCGTAAGCAATGAGCTAAGTCGCACTTATGCACATGAAATTAGAGCGGTGATTGATTTGCTTGTAGTCGGCGGAAAAACCATAAGAAAAGATTGCCCTATATTAGATGCTAGGCTTTGCAAAGCAAAAGCGCCTAATCTTTGTATCTTAAGCCGTCAAAATATAGATAATTTTGATAAAAATATCCCTTTATTTAAAGTTCCAAACCGCCAAATTTATACCCAAATTCCAAGTGAAGCTAAATTTTTAATGTATGAGGGTGGAGAAAATTTTCTCAAAATCTTTAAAGATGAAATAGATATGTTTTTGATTTTCCAAAGTTCAAGTTTAAATGATGAAAAAAATGTTACAATACCTTTAAATTTCAAGCCACTTTACAGGAATTTTTTAGGGAGTGATACTTATGGCATTTATGAACTTTAGTGGATTTTTTTATGCGAGAAATGATTTAAGATTATTTAAAATAGAAAAGAAAAATGAATCAAAATCCTTTTTTTACAAGGACTACACCCTATCAAGCTACAAAGATGATTTAAATTTAAACAATGAAATCTTTTTTTATCAAAGTTTAAAAGAAGACTTATTTAAGGAAAATGATGAAATTTTAGTTTCAAATTTGGGTAAAAAGATCATACTTTTTAGAAATTTCACTCAAAATTGCGATAATTTTAATGAAGCAAAATTAAAACAAATATTGCTTTTATTTTTTTTATTATTAGCGAGTGTATTTTTTGCAAGTTTGGCTATGATTAATGAATTTGGAGCCATAGATCTTCTTTTTTTAATGATTTGCTTATTGCTTTTAGTGATGGGAGTAATCAATCTTGGCTTGCTTTTTAAGCAAATTCGCATTCTTAAAAGTTTTTCCAAAGAAGAAATGAAAGAATTTTTAAGTCAAAGAATGAAAAAATACACTAAAGTGTAAAAACACTTTAGCATACTGTTTTTAAATTTGTAGCAAGACCACCTAAAGAAGTTTCTTTATATTTATAATTCATATCTTTTCCTGTTTCATACATGGTTTCTATAACCTCATCAAGGCTTACCATAGGAGTGGATTTGCGTGTCATTGCCATTCTAGCAGCACTTATAGCCTTAATGGCTCCAAAGGCATTTCTTTCTATGCAAGGAATTTGCACAAGTCCTGCAACTGGATCGCAAGTTAGACCTAGATGATGTTCCATTGCCATTTCAGCAGCATTACATGCTTTAAAAGCATTAGCTCCTAAAACTGTTGCCATAGCCGCAGCTGCCATAGAACTAGCACTACCAATTTCTGCTTGACAACCTGCTTCTGCTCCGCTAATACTTGCATTTTTCTTATAAAAAGAACCTATAAGCATTGCTGTTAATAAAAACTCTATAGCCTTTTCATCACTAAAACCTATAGTATGATTTTTAAGATAAAGCATAACAGCAGGGATAACAGCACATGCTCCATTTGTTGGTGCGGTTACGACTTTTGCTCCGCTAGCATTTTCTTCAGCAATCGCAATAGCATATAAAGAAATAAAATCGATAATACCCATAGGATCAGCTGTCATCGCTACTCTTTCTTTAAGTCCTTTAGCTCTACGCTTTAAATGAAGTTTTCCAGGCAAATAATCTTCATTCGGGTGCGTACCATTATAATACACTTCTTGCATCACTTCCCAAATTTCAAGACAATAAGCACGAATTTCCTCTTTAGTGTGAAATTGCAATTCATAACGATAAGAAAGCTCTGCCAAATCCCAATCTCTTTTATCGCAAAGCTCTAAAGCTTCTTTAGCGTTATTAAGCTCTATATCTAGTTTTTTCTTTTTATTTTGGTTAGAATTTTTACCCTTTTTTTCTAATTCCGCAGCTGTTAAAACAAAGCCTCCACCTACAGAATAATAAGTTTCCTCATCAACTAACCCACCTTTACAATCATAAGCTTTAATTTTCATACCATTCTCATGTAAAGGTAAAAAATCTTTAGAGAATATCAAATCTTTTTCATAATTAAAACTAAGTTTTTTCTCGCCACAAAAATCAATTTGAGCATTTTCAATAGCATTTTTATTTACTTCATCTTGTATTGCCGCACTTAAATTTTTAGCTTCTAAGCCATTTAACCCCCAAATCACAGCCTTATCACTCAAGTGTCCTTTGCCTGTTAACGACAAAGAACCATAAAGAGTAACCTCAACTCTATCAATTTCATCAAGCTTTTTAGCAACTTTTTTACAAAATAAATTTCCAGCAAGCATAGGCCCTAAAGTATGAGAAGAAGAAGGGCCAACACCTATTTTAAAAATGCTTAAATTACTCATTTTTTATCCTTAATTTATAAAAGATCATGAATTGCAGCAGAAATTGCAACTATCCCCATTACCAAAACAAAAAGATCTAAAAATTTATTACGAAACCTTGCCAAAATATCAAAACGATAAATACAATAAAGCGGCATTAAGAAAAGCAAAATAGCCAAAACAGGACCACCAATAGCCTCGATAATTCCTATAACACTTGGATTTTTATACGCAACAAACCACGCGATAGCAAAGGTAATGATCGCTGTTAAAGTTTGAGCGAATTTACCTTGAATTCTACCATTACTTGCTTTATATAAAATACCATTTAAGCCTTCTTGAGAACCAAGATAATGCCCTAAGAAACTTTTGCTAATAGCCACAAGTGCAACAATAGGTCCAACATAAGCTAGTAAAGAAACTTCAGGAAATTTATTTGCTATAAAAGTAAGAATATTGATATTTTGATCTTTTGCTGATGCAAAATCTTCTGGTGTAAAGGTTAAAGCACAAGAAAAAACAAAAAACATTACAACAAAAACCATAAGAATAATTGCCAAAGAAATAATTTTTCTAGCGCGAGGTTCAGCATAACCACCATATTCTTTTTTACAATAACAAGCAAGTGAAGAAATGATAGGAGAGTGATTAAAACTAAATACCATCACAGGAATAACAAGCCATAAAGTAACCCAAAAATTACTTGTTGAAATTACGGAAAAATCAACATTTGCAAATAACGATAAATTCCATTGTGGAATTAAAAGCAATGAAAAAATAAATAAAAATATAATAAAAGGAAAAACAAGAAAACTCATTGCTTTTGTTACAACATTTTCACCAAGAATAGAAATCAAAACCAAAACTCCAACAATCAAAAAACTCACCCACCAACGAGCAGCATGAGTAAGATCTGCATTGAAATTGAACTGATTAATTAAGAACTCAAGCAAAGTTGTTGTAAGATTAGCACTATAAACCAATAAAATAGGCAAAATAGCAAAAAAATACAAAAGTGTAATTAAAAATCCACCGCCCTTGCCAAAATAACTTTCTGCAACAAAAGTAATATCATCTTTTGGATTAGAACTTGAAAGCACAAAGCGACATAAATTTCTATGAGCTAAGTAAGTCATAGGAAAAGCTAAAACAAGTATAACTAACAAAGGTATCAATCCACCAAGCCCAGCACTAATAGGTAACAAAAGTACGCCGGCTCCAATAGCTGTTCCAAAAAGAGATAAAACCCACCTTGTATCGTGACTAGTCCATTTAGGAGTATTCATTATTCTTCCTTAAATTTAAGATTACATCTCTTTTATTTTAGCAAAATATTTATAAATAATTATTTTTTAAAAAAAATATTTTAAATCTTATGTAACATTTTGTAAATTTAATTTTATAAAAAAACAATCACTTGTATCAATAAAGTATTATTTTAAAACTAAATATATTTTGGGTTTTGCAATCAAAAAATAAAAATTTGGAAGACTATGCTTCCAAATTTTTGCATCAAATTTTCTAAGGGAGTTAAATTTTCAAAAATTAATCTAATTTTTGACCTAGGATATTTCCTTGCATATCTGTATAAACTTCCATATTGTTATTAAACTTAAATTTATAACCATTAATTTCTTTGTCTACTTCAAGAATTTGAGCATTTGGTTGAGTTGCACTCACTTTTTTCATAACATTAGGTAAGATAGTATGTGGCAAAGCCTTATATTTTCCATCAACTTCTTTCCACTCTCCATTGATCATAAAATCAATTTCAGTTCCATCATTTAAAATCACATCATAAGAATCTATATCTTTTTTCACCAAACCAATTTGAGCGGTTTTAAAATTTTTAGAAATAAATTCTTTGGCATTATTTGGAAGTTCGCTAGCAGGAACAACCATATCTTTAGCTAAAAGCACCGTAGTACCCAACAAAGCAAGTAAAGTTAGTTTTGCTTTCATAATTTCTCCTTTTTTTGTCTTGGTTGGCGAAAGTTTAACTCAAAACTGTGAAGTGAATGTGAAACTTAAAAAATAATTTTCAAGCTTTCATTCTCAACACTTATACCTTGACTTTTTATAAATTTTATTTCTTTTCCATCTTCAAATTTTAAAATATCTTTATCTTTTAGATTAATATCATAAGTTAAAATATGCAAAACAATATCATAAATACAAAAGAAAAGTTCTTTTTCTTCTATGTTTAAATCACAAACTTCAAGTTCTAATTTATCAAAATTTCTAAGCCCATAAGTATAAGCATTAACTCCATTTTCACTAGGATAAACACTAACATATATCCAATTATATACCGGCAAGCGATTATCATCTAACATTTTTGCATTTTCGATATAAAAACTGGGCTCTAAAACAACTGCACCTGTATAAAAACCTAAAGCATGTTTATTATCCAAACATAAAGCTGCAATTTTCGTAAACATTTTAGCTTGTTCTAATTTGCTTTGATCTTGACTTAGCACCGCTATAAGAAGATGAGCTTTATGTTTTTTAGTTTGCTCTAAGGCATCTTTCCACATAAAATTAAAATTTGCATAGTATTCTGCTTCGTGATTAGGTATAGGATTTTTAATCAAATTTAGAGTAACTAACATATTTTCATATGAAAAAATCACGCCCTCTTTGGTAAAATTTTCATCAGCTATTTTTATATTAAATTTATCTTCTAAAATGCTTTTTAACTCCAAAAAATTAAAATCAACTTCATCAAGAAGAACAAAAGAGGTAAAATTGTGATTTAAATCTATAGTCATGTTAAACCCTATTAAATTTTTATAAATTATAACCTAATAAAAATAAATACTATAAACAAGAATTTCTTAAAAATTATGATAATTGATATTAATTATAAATTTATTTTTTATATAGTATAATCTTTTAAAATTTATAAGTATATTTTTGGAGAAAAACGTGGAATTTCTAAAAGATTACATCGATTTAATTATCTTTTTAATTCTAGGAATTATGGCATTTATAGCTTTTTGGTGTGTCGTAGAAAGAATGCTATTTTTTAGAAAAATTAACTTTAAAAATTATGAGAATCAAGAGCAATTTGATGATGCGATTAGTGAAAATTTAACCACTATATATATCATCTATTCCAATGCCCCTTATATAGGACTTTTAGGCACTGTAATAGGCATCATGGTTACATTTTACGAAATGGGCTTGGCGGGCAATATAGATGTCAAATCTATAGTCGTGGGACTTTCTTTAGCTCTTAAAGCTACAGCCTTAGGACTTTTGGTTGCTATTCCTGCTTTAATGGCTTATAATGCCTTACTTAGAAAAGTTTCCCTCTTAAGCAATGCTTATAAGGCAAATAAAAATGCTTAAACTACCAAAAAATGAAGGTTTAAATATAGTTCCATTTATAGACATTATGCTTGTTTTGCTTGCTATAGTGCTTAGTATTTCAACCTTTATTGCGCATGGAAAAATTCAAATCTCACTTCCTTCAAGTGAAAATGCTACCAATATAAGCAATAATGAAAAAAAACTTCTTATAACCATAGACGAAAAAAATACTTTTTATTTAAATGATAAATTAGCTGATTTAAATGAAGTTCAAAATGCTATTTTTTCACTTGATAAAAAAACCATAGTAGAACTAAAAAGCGATAAAAATGCTAAATTTGAAAGCTTTGTAAAAATTATAGATTTTTTAAAAGCCAAAGAACATGAAAATTTTCAGATTCTTACTGAGAAAAACAAATGAAAACTTTATTTTTAAATCATAAATACCAAGCTTCTTATATAACTTTTATAGTCTTTATACCTTTGCTTTTTGTCATTTTTCACTCGAATGACTTTTTTAAAATGGAAATTAAAAATGAAGATTCTTTTTCTTTGGCAATAAAACAATTTATCCAAACCAATCCAACAAATGAGACCAAACCAACAGAATCCATTATAGAACCTATCAAACCAAAACCTCAGCCAAAAGTTATTAAAAAAACTCCTGAAAAAATTCAAAAAAAGATAAAAAAAACACCCCCACACCCAATACCAAATAAAACCCCAATAGCACCAACTCAAGAAGTTAAAACTTTTGCAAAAACAACTGATATAAATGTCAAACCTAAGATCACTCAATTAACACAAGGAAAAGATAATCACCCTGTATTAAAAGAAATTCAAAAAGCTATACAACAAGCACAATTTTATCCAAGGCAAGCAAAAAAAATGCGTATGCAAGGAACTGTAAAAGTAGAATTTTTATGGAAAGAAAACAAAACTTTAGCAGATTTAAAAATCATAGAAAGCTCAGGATATGATTTATTAGATAAAAGTGCTTTAGAAAGCATAAGAAAAGCTTCTTTAAATTTTCCATACTATAACGGGGATTTAAGAATTACACTACCTATTATATATGATTTTAAAACCCTAAGAGGATAAAATTATAATTTGCTACACTCTCTTATCTACAATTTGCGCTTCTTGATTTTCAATTTTATTTTGAAAATCTTTACTTAAATTCTGACTTAATTCTTGCAAAGATTTTTGCTTCAGTTTTTCAAATTCTTCAGGATTGCTTGCCTTAAGCTTTGCCTGCTCATTAGCACTTAAAGCATTTAAACCTTTTTCTTGGGCTTTTTGAAGCAAATCTTCGTCTTCTTTTTCTTTGATATTATTTTCCTTATCATCTTTTTTATTGATTTTTTGCGGATCTATGGTTTTCATAGCACTAGCTCCACTACCTGATGCTTCTTTAATGTCGCTTAAAATTTCTCTCATGCTAGGTTCTTTAACATCACTATCATCAACTTTACCATCTTTATTTACATCTTTATCAATAAAAAAATTTAATTTTTCTTCTATATTTGCATCATCAGATATTTTTTCATCGCTTGTTTTAAAACCTAAATTTTGCATACTTTGTTGAAGGGTATTTGTATTAAAATTTAATTTTACACTTTGTTGTTTATTATTTAAATTTGAATTTAAAGAACCAAAATTATCTTTTACACTTTCAAACCAATTTGAAACAAATTGATTTGCTTCGCCATTAAGCCTTATACTACCATCATTTCTAGCAATATAATTCATATAAGAACCAAAATTTTTTTGTAAACTACTATAATTTTCATCGCTTAAATTTAAAGCTATAAGTTCACCTTGCTTATTTTCAAAAACAACCTTAACACCATCGCTATTTAAACTCGAAAGATCTTGCACGGGAATTTTATCTTGATCTTCTTTCTTTAACACGCTAAGCTCTTTTTTATCAACATTATTATTTAAAGAATGAGTCAAACTAGCAGAAGTATCGATTTTCATTATTTATCCTTTTTTACATTTTGCAAATAAGCCTAAACGACACATTTTTCTCTCATGTGAATTTTTTAAAGAATTACACTTTTTAAGTTCTTGCTCGTAGTTAGTACAAGAATTTGCAAAAGCAAAAGAACTCAAAATGCTTAAAACCAAAATTATTTTTAACACTTTCTAATCCTTATTTTAAAGATTTTTTAGTTAAAATTATATCTTTTATAATCGACAAAATCTTAAAAAATTTTATATTCTTAGAAAGGAATCAATGAAAGCATTAGCTCTTTTTAGCGGTGGGCTTGATAGTATGCTTGCAATGAAACTCATCACTGCACAAGGCATAGAAGTTAAAGCTCTAAATATCAACATAGGCTTTGGAAGCACAAGCGATAAAAGCGAAATCATGAAAAAGCGTGCAGCAATGGTAGGTGCGGATTTTGAAATGATAGATGTAAGAAATTCCTATCTTCAAGAAGTGCTTTTTAATCCACAATATGGCTATGGCAAACATTTTAATCCTTGTATAGATTGTCATGCTTTTATGTTTAAAACTGCTCTTGCTATGTTAAAAGAAGAAAATGCAAGTTTTATCATCACAGGAGAAGTTTTAGGACAACGCCCTATGAGTCAAAGAAGTGATGCAATGGCAAAGGTTAAAAAACTTGCTCTTGATGAAGAAGATTTAATCTTGCGTCCTATGTGTGCAAAAAACCTACCTCTAACCAAACCTGAAAGAGAAGGTTGGGTAGATAGAGAAAAACTCGAAGGCATTATTGGAAGAAGTCGTAAAAGACAACTTGAACTTGCAGCTAAATTTGGCTTAGAAGACTTTGAAAGCCCAGGTGGAGGTTGCTTGCTAACTCTTGATAGTTTTGCTAAAAAAATTCGAGATTTCATAGAATTTGACAAAGATATGCAGGTTAATGACGCACAACTTTTAAAATATGGTCGTCATTTAAGATTACCCAATGGAGCTAAAATGATCATAGGTAGAAATGAACTTGAAAATACTCTTTTAAAAGGTTTAAAAACTCCTAAATATGAAGCAATAGAAATTGGGGATTTAATCGGAGCTTACTCTTTGGTAGATGAAAAAATTTCAGAAAAAGACTTAGAACTTGCCTTAAAAATAGCCCTTACCTATACTAAACACGAAGCAGGAAAAAGCTATGAACTTAAATTTAAAAATCAAGCTTATACAAGCATAGCTTTTGAAAATAAGGCTGATATTAATCAATTTTTTATTAGTTAAAGTATAAAGTATTTAGCAAAACAAGCGATATAGTATTTGAATCTTTTCAAAATATTGCAATCAAGCCCATGAAAATGGGCTTTTTTTATTTTAATCCATAAGCATTTTTTAAATTGTTTAAATTCGCACTCGCATTCAAAAGCAAACAATCAGCCAAAACTAAACGCACCATAGCACTAGCTACAACACTTCCTCTAACACCTACACAAGGATCATGCCTACCTTTGAGTTCAAATTCCAAATTATTGCCAAATTTATCTATACTTTCTTGCTTGGAAAAAATAGAAGGAGTAGGTTTAAAATAAGTTTTTAAAATAAGATTTTCTCCATTTGAAATTCCTCCTAAAATTCCTCCGCTATGATTGCTTAAAAACTTGCCATCTTTTAAAGCATCATTATTACACGATCCGCGCATTTTGCTTGCATTAATACCTTCGCCTATTTCAACTGCTTTAACAGCATTAATTCCCATTAAAGCATGAGCTAATTTAGAGTCTAACTTATCATAAAGAACTTCTCCAAGTCCTATAAGCATACCACTAACTTTTGTAAAAACAGCAGCGCCTACGCTATCTTTTGAATTTCTAGCATTTAAAATTTCATTTTTAAAGTCACTTTCTAGTTTTGGATCAAGGCAAAAAATTTCACTTTTCTTAGCAAATTCAAAATCAAATTCTTTTTCTTTCAAATTTGATACAAAAGTTCCTACCCCAAAAACACCACTTTGAATACAAATGCCAAATTCACGCAAAAGCATCGCTGCAACTGCACCACCAGCCACTCTAGCAACACTTTCCCTAGCACTTGATCTACCCCCACCCCTATGATCTCTTATGCCATATTTATAAAAATAAGTAAAATCCGCATGAGCAGGACGAAATAGATCTTTTAAATTATCATAATCCTTAGAATGGGCATTTTCATTAAAAACCACTATAGCTATGGGATGACCCGTTGTATATCCTTCAAAAACCCCGCTTAAAACCTGAGCTTTATCGCTTTCTTTTCTTGGTGTTGCAAATTTACTTCCGCCTTTGCGTTTATCAAGCTCATTTTGCAAAAATTCTTCATCAAATTTAACTCCAGCAGGTATTCCATCAATAATACATCCAACAGCCACACCATGAGACTCACCAAAACTTGTAAATTTCAATCTCGTACCAAAGGTATTCACTATAAAGCTCCTAATTTCTCAAGTGCAATTTTTGCTGCCATTTGCTGTGCTTCTTTTTTGCTTCCTGCAATAGCTCTTGCAAGTTCTTTACCATCAAGCATTAAAGCAATTTCAAATTGCTTTAAATGATCAGGGCCAAAAGCACGCACTGTTTCATACTGCGGAGTTTGTCCAATTTTTCCCTGTGTAATCTCTTGTAATTTTGTTTTATAATCTTTTATAAGAATTTTTGCATCAATTTGAGGGAAATTTTTTTCTATAAGCCTTAAAGCAATAGTTTTTGCAAACTCGAACCCAGCTTCTAAATGTATAGCACCTATAATGGCTTCTAACGCATCTGAAAGTATAGAAGGCTTTTCTTTTCCTCCATTGTTTTCCTCAGCAACACTCATAAGAATAAAATCGCCCAAATTTAAACTATTTGCAATTTTTGCAAAAGACTTTTCATTCACTAAAGCTGCTCTAAGCTTAGATAAATCTCCTTCGGCATCTTTGGCGAATTTATGAAAAAGGTATTCACCTACAACTAAATCAAGCACGGCATCACCTAAAAATTCCAAGCGTTCGTTGTTGTAAGATTTTTTAAAACTTTTATGGGTTAAAGCATGTATAAGAAGATTTTTATCTTTAAATTCATAAGTTAAACTCTGCTCTAGCTTTTCAATGTTTTTCATCATTTTCCCTTGCAATTTTCAAAGCAGCTTCACGCGCCAATGTATCACACCTTTCATTTTCCAAATGTCCATTATGTGCTTTTACCCAAAAAGCCTTAATCTTATGAGATTTTGCCACTTTAATATATTCCTTCCATAAATCTATATTTTTTTTACCTTTAAAATCCTTTTTTATCCATCCTTCTAGCCATTCATTAATACTTTGAACCATTAGGTTAGAATCTGTAAAAAGCGAAATTTCACAAGGCTCTTTTAAAGCCTTCAAAGATTCAATAATTGCCATTAGCTCCATTCTATTGTTAGTGGTATTAGCCTCAGCTCCAAAACCTTCCTTTTGATACTCCTTATAACGCAAAATATAAGCCCATCCGCCAAAACCTGGATTGTTAAGACATGAGCCATCTGTATAAATTTCAATGTGTTTCATTGTTTTTCACTTCATAAATAATTTTACAAGTATTAAACTCATAACAAACAGGACAGTGATAAAAAAACAAAGGCATTACATTTTTACACTCAGAACAACGATATGAAAATTCTAACCCCGCATTAAAAGAATTATCTTTTAAAATTTTTAACATTTTAAAGTTAGAATTTTTAAAAACAAACTGGTGCGTATCATCATGCTTTGAAATTTTACCCAAAGCATAAAAGAATTCTAAAAAATCTTGATTTTCTAAATTAAACGCTTCATTTTCTCTATAAAGCAAATCACAAATATCAAAAAAATTTTGCCCTAAAAACATATGATATTTTTCAAAAACTAAACGCCCCAACATAGGATTATCTTCTATTTTAAATTCTAAAAGTTTTTTCTTTTTTTCTTCATCAGTAATATTAAAAGTACAAAGTTCTAAAGCTTTGATAAAATCACGCTCTTTTTGTACATCTTCATTAAGCTCAAAAAGACATTCTAAAAGTTCTAAATTTTCTTTATAAGAACGAAGTTTTAAATAAACAATTTTTAAAAGTTTTAAGGCTTGTATATTTCTTGGACGCAGTTTTAAAGCTTGTAATAAAACTTCTTTTGCACGCTCTAAAAATCCTGCTTTAAAATAAACTTTTGCTAAAGAAAGGAAAATAAATTCTCTTTCTTGTTTATCTTTACATTTTTCAAGAGCAATCAAATAAATTTGAGTTGCTTTTTCAAATTCCCCGCTTTTAGTAAAAATTTCAGCCAAAAAACTTAAATTTCCAAAACTCAAGCTACTATTTCTTAATAACTCTTTATGAGCGTTATCCATTTCAAATTTTTTTATAAATTTTTCAAGCTTTTGTTCTTCATCTTTGCTAGCAAATATTTTCCAAATATAATTTGCAACAGCTACGACAAATACTAAAATGGTTAAAATTATAAGCCCTACTAAAGGGTCTCTGTATTCTACAAAGAAAAAATCCATAGTCTCGCTCTAAAAATTTTATGCCAAATTATAGCCAAATCTTTGTATAATTTTAACAAGGTTTGTAAAATGATAACTAAAGAAAGTATAGAAAATTTATCCCAAAGACTTAATATTGTTGATATTATAGAAAATTATATTGAAGTAAAAAAACAAGGCTCTAGTTTTGTGTGTATCTGTCCTTTCCATGCAGATAAAAACCCGTCTATGCATATCAATCCTACCAAAGGTTTTTATCATTGTTTTGCTTGCAAAGCTGGTGGAGATGCTTTTAAATTTGTAATGGATTATGAAAAATTAAGTTTTGCCGATGCAGTTGAAAAAGTTGCAAGCCTTAGTAATTTTACTTTGAGCTATACAAAAGAAAAACAAGAAAATAAAAAAGAGCTAAAGTCTATACTACCAAGCTTAAATGCGTATTTTAAAGATAATCTCAAACACCACAAAGAAGTCTTAACCTATCTTTACCAAAGAGCTTTAAATGACAAAGATATAGCCAAATTCGAATTAGGTTTTGCAGGAGCAAGCGAAGATAGCATAAGATTATTGCAAAATCAAAAAATTCCTTTAGAAGATGCTATGAGTGTTGGGGCTTTAAAAAAAGATGAAAATAATGAATTTTACGCAAGTTTTATATGGCGTGTCACCTTTCCAATCTACGATCATAAAGACTTATTGGTAGGGTTTGGAGGGCGTACTTTAAATCCCAATGTACCGGCAAAGTATGTAAATTCACCCCAAAATATACTTTTTGATAAAAGTAGAATTTTTTATGCTTTTAACATCGCTAAAGAAAATATAGCCAAAAAAAAAGAAATAATAGTATGTGAAGGATACATGGATGCAATAGCTTTTCACAAAGCAGGGTTTAACAATGCTGTAGCAGTTCTTGGAACAGCATTAACCGAACATCATTTACCCTTAATCCGCCGTTATGATGCAAAAGTGATTTTATGTTTTGACAATGATGAAGCAGGATTAAAAGCTGCGACACGATCTGCATTTTTATTAAGCACAAACAAAATAGACGGTAAAGTGGCAATTTTGCAAGGCGGAAAAGATCCTGCCGAGCTCGTAGCAAAAAATGAAAGCACAAAACTCCATAATATACTCGATGAAGGAATAGAGCTTGGTGAATTTTATATCAGACGCTTAATATCCACTCATTCCATAATTTCTGCTCTTGATAAACAAAAAGCTTTAGAAACTATACAACAATTCACCTTTAATCTTGAACCTTTAGTGGCAAATTCTTACACTAGTCTAGTTTCAAATTTATTAAAAGTGGATGAAAAATTTATTGTCTTATCACAAAATTCAAAAAAAACCATACAAACCCCTTTAATTTCTCAAAATAAATACAATTTTCCTAAAGAAAAAATTCACATTGCAGAATTAGAACTTATAGCTTTTTTAAAACAGCATCCAGATATATGTAACGATTTTAAGCAAATTAGTGATAGTGTTTGTTTTAAGCATAAGATTTTATTAGATAAAATTTTAGAAAAAAAAGGTTATGAAGATAGCGATATTAGAGAATTTGAAAGTAAAAATATTCGAAAAAATTTAAACTATAGCGAATTCTTGTTAGGTATTTGTAAGGTTAATTTAGCTTTTTTAAACAATGTAAAAATTAAAAATTCTACACTCGCATTAAAAAAACAACTTTTTACGCTTATTGATAAAAATTTAAATCTTTTAATTAAAAATTTAAATACCGAAGAATTAAATAATTTTTTAAAAGAATATTTAAGCTTCTTAAAATATGAAAAAAACGAAGAAATTCTCCAACAATCATTTAGAAACTTAAATGGAATTTTTGGTAACAAAAACTTTACAGCTTATGATTTAGGATTTAGCATACAAAATAATGACGAACCTTTTTAATTTATTTAAATTTCAAGCCTTAATTTACCTTTTTTTAAACACAATCACGCTAAAGTATATAAAAATTTTTAAGGATAAATTATGATGCCTTTTAGTGATGAAGAGCTTGTAAATCCTGTTAAAGCAAGTTTAGAAAAGAGCTTGCCTATGCTTGAACGTGATGGCGGAGGGCTTGAATTTTTAGGAATTAAAAATGGGATCGTTTATGTCCATTTAATAGGAGCTTGTAAAGGCTGCGCATCGAGTGGAACAACGCTAAAATACGGTCTTGAAAGGCAACTTAAGATTGATATTCATCCAGAAATCACTATAATCAATTTAAATGGCGGAGCAGACGAATTTGCAAAATTATAAAAAACTTGGAATTGAACATTTTTACAAAAAAGATTTTAAAACTGCAAAAATGTATTTTTCTATGGCTTATGAAAAACGCAAAAATAAACGCTTGCTAAATTTTATCTGCCTTTGCGATCTTGCTTTAAAATCTCCCAAAGAAGCTTCTTTACTTTTTGATTTTTATATAGAACATTACAAAATCTCTAGTATCGATAAAGACTTAGAAGAAATTTTAAGTACAATTGAATTTAAAAAACAAGAAAACAAACAGGAAAACGAATTTGAAGATGGGCATGCGTTAAATTATCAAGATTTTTTAAAAAGCGAAGAAGAACTTGGCTTTCAAAAAAGTTTTGAAAATATCATTAACAGCACTAAATTAGTTATTGATAATCGTGATGATTTTTTAGATTTTTTGGAAAAATTACTTGATAATGGCTATAAAGATATGACTTTAAATTACATAGAAAATGTTATGCCTCATTTTTGGGCAAATGATAGATTTATCAAACTCCAAGAAAAACTCATGGGATTTAAAAGTGAAATTAAAACTTGAAAATTCATTCATTACAGATAACACCTTAGAGTGTGAAAAAGAATGCTTTTTTTTGCAAACCACACAAAATGCTAAATTTCACGCTCAAGCCTTAGAAAAAGGTGCAAAAATCATTGATGTAAATGAGTGTAAAAAACTTTTAAAAATCGATGAAAAGATTCAAATCATAGGAATCACAGGAACCAATGGCAAAACCACAACCGCAGCAGCGATTTATTCTATCTTATTGGATTTAGGTTATAAGTGTGGGCTTTGTGGGACAAGAGGAGCTTTTATCAACGATGAACAAATCGATGAAAAATCCTTAACCACCTCCCCTATTCTTAAAACCTTAGAATACCTACAAATAGCCACTCAAAAAAAATGTGATTTTTTCATCATGGAAGTAAGCTCACACGCCTTAATTCAAAACCGCATCGAAGGCTTAAATTTTGCTGCTAAAATTTTTACCAATATCACTCAAGATCATTTAGATTTTCACGGTACTTTTGAAAATTATAAAGAAGCAAAAGAACTTTTTTTTACCGATGAGAGTTTAAAATTTATCAACAAAGATGCTTTGGCTATTAAATTTAATGTGCGTAATGCTTTTACTTATGGCATAGAAAATCCTGCTTTATATCAAATCAAAGCTTATTCTTTAGAAGAAGGCATTAGTGCTATTGTAACAAATAAAAATCAAACTTTTCACATAGACTCGCCCTTGCTAGGACTTTTTAATCTTTACAATCTTCTAGTTGCTAGTGCTTGTGTGAATGAACTCGTAAAGCCTGATTTAAAAGACTTGGAAAAAGCTATCAGTGGATTTGGCGGGGTTTGTGGCAGGGTAGAACAAGTAGCAAAAGGCGTGATTGTAGATTTTGCTCATACGCCTGATGGCATTGAAAAAGTGCTTGACACTCTTAAAAATAAAAAACTCATCGTTGTTTTTGGAGCAGGTGGAGATAGAGATAAAACCAAACGCCCTTTAATGGGAAAAATCGTCGAACATTTTGCAAAAATTGCTATCATTACAAGTGACAATCCACGCAGTGAAGAACCAAAAACCATCATGGAAGAAATTTTATCAGGCTTTACTAAAAAAGAAAAAGTTTTAATGATAGAAGATAGAAAAGAAGCTATAAAAAAAGCTTTAGAACTAAAAGAAAATGACGATTTAGTCGTTATTTTAGGCAAAGGTGATGAAACTACTCAAGAAATTAAAGGGATAAAATATCCTTTTAGTGATAAAGTAGTTGTTAATGAAATTTTAAAAAATCAAGGATAATCAATGTTTGAAAATATGGATTTTTCTAAAATGGGAGAACTTTTAAATCAAGTTCAAGAAAAAGCAAAAAATATAGAACTAGAACTTGCAAATCGTGAATTTAGTGCCAAAAGTGGAGCAGGACTTGTTAAAGTAAGTGCCAATGGAAAGGGTGAAATTATCGATGTTAGCATTGATGATTCTTTACTTGAAGATAAAGAATCCTTGCAAATTTTACTTATTTCTGCAATTAATGATGTTTTGGCTATGGTTGCGCAAAATCGTTCAAGTATGGCGAATGATGTTTTAGGCGGTTTTGGAGGTATGAAATTATGAAAAAAATTTTAATTATTTGCATGCTTTTTACTTTGTCTTTTGGTATAGAAAGACCTAAATTTGAAGATTTTTTAGCAGGTTATGAAAGAAATAAGGCAAGCATGCTCAACTATGAAGGAATGCCAGCTTTTGCACTCAGTGAAAATTTACTTGCTGTGTTAAAACAGCCTAATGCTAAGCTTAACAAATATGTAAAATACGATCCATTTTTAAATTTATATCTTGTAAGAACTGACTTTAGCCTAATCCCTACTCCTATGGGTGATGAAGAAAAACTTACTCGTAATGATTGGGTTGGAATTTGGGATCCTAATAAACCTTATATAGGGCATATTAAGTATTTAGCTCAAAATATTGACGAAAAAGATCAACTTGATTTTAATTCTAAAATAGGACTTTTAGGGACTCCATGCTGTGAAATGATGGGGATTGCTTTAAATAATAGCTCTTTTATAGGCAATCGCTATTTAAAACATTTTATAAAATATAACGATGTTTATTGGGGAGATATTGGCGTTGATTTTGTTGTTCGAGAAAATAAAATTTATGTTAACAATGTAAGAAAAAATCCACAATTTTTAATCAATGATCAAGTTATAAGTGTTGATGGCTTACCCGCCAATGATTTAAGAAAACTCAATGAAAAAATTCTTTTTGCAGATCGCGGAAGCACTCTTTATTTTCAAGTGTTGCGTGATAATATGGATTTAAATATTTCTACTGAAGTTTTTGCAAAAGATTTGAGCAAATTTAACCTTCCTGATTCTAAACCAAAACCAAAAATTACAAATTTCACAAGCAATCTTGGTTTAACGGTTAATACTAGTCTTGTTGTAACCAAAATAGATCCAAAATCAAAAGCATCAAATGCAGGATTTATGGTAGGAGATAAAATTTTACGCGTTAATAATATTATTTTAAATAATTTTAAAGAATTACAAAATATTTTAAGTGCTGGTAATGACTTTAGCATCTTAATTGAACGCAAAAGTACTAAATTACCTTTATCAAATTTCAACAATGAACTAGGCGGAAATGCCAACTCAGGTGGCGATGGTAAATTTCAATTTTTCATAAGGCTTACTAAGTGAATTTAAAAGAACTTTTTATCCATCACTTAGAAAAAAATCTACCTAAAGTTGAAAGCTTTCATCCTTTTTTTAATGAAGCTTTAGCACTTATGTTAAAAGCGGGGGGAAAGCATTTTCGCGCACAATTGCTTTTAAGCGTAGTACAAAGCAATAAACCTGAACTTTTAAATCAAGCTTTAGATGTGGCTTTAGCTTTGGAGTTTATCCATACTTATTCACTCATACACGATGATTTACCCGCTATGGATAATGCGGACTTTAGACGAGGAATTCCAACCTTACACAAAAGCTACGATGAAACTACAGCCATCTTAGTGGGCGATGCTTTAAATACTGAAGCTTTTTTAGTTCTAAGTCATGCTCATTTAAAAGATGAAATCAAAATCAAACTCATCAAAACCCTTGCTTTTAATGCAGGACTTAATGGAATGGTTATAGGACAAGCTATTGATTGTTTTTTTGAAGACAAAAGACTGAGTTTAAATGAACTTGAGTTGTTGCATACACATAAAACCGCAAGATTAATCGCCGCAGCTTTAAAAATGGGTTGTGAAATTTGCGAACTTAATAACGAAGAAAGCAATCAAATTTACAAACTTGGTTTGAAATTAGGACTGATTTTTCAAATCAATGATGATATTATCGATGTAACTACAAGTCAAGAACAAAGCGGAAAGCCTGCTAATAACGATACTCATAAAAATTCTTTTGTCAATTTGCTTGGACTTGAACAAGCTATAAAAACAAAAGAAAATCTTCTTAGTGAATGCGAACAAGACTTAGAAAAACTCAATGAAAAACTCGCACAAATGATACAAAATTTAATAATTCAATACTTATAAAGGCAAAAAATGGACATTCAAATTTTACAAGAACAGGCAAATACTCTAAGATTTTTAAGTGCTGATATGGTGCAAAAAGCAAACTCAGGACACCCAGGTGCACCTTTGGGTTTAGCAGATATTTTAAGTGTTTTAAGTTATCATTTAAAACACAATCCTAAAAATCCCACTTGGCTAAACCGTGATAGACTTGTATTTTCAGGCGGACATGCAAGTGCTTTGCTTTATAGTTTTTTACATTTAAGCGGCTATGACTTAAGCTTAGAAGATCTTAAAAATTTCCGCCAACTTCATTCTAAAACCCCTGGACACCCTGAAATTTCAACTCTTGGAGTAGAAATCGCTACAGGCCCTTTAGGACAAGGCGTTGCCAATGCTGTAGGCTTTGCTATGGCAGCAAAAAAAGCACAAAATTTGCTAGGCAGTGATTTAATCGATCATAAAATTTATTGTCTTTGCGGAGATGGGGATTTACAAGAAGGCATTTCTTATGAAGCTTGTTCTTTAGCAGGACTTCACAAACTTGATAACTTCATACTCATTTATGATAGCAACAATATCTCCATAGAAGGCGATGTAGGTTTAGCCTTTAACGAAAATGTAAAAATGCGTTTTGAAGCACAAGGATTTGAAGTTTTAAGTATAAATGGACACGATTATGAAGAAATCAATAAAGCCTTAGAACAAGCTAAAAAATCCACAAAACCTTGTCTTATCATCGCAAAAACAACTATAGCAAAAGGTGCAGGAGAGCTTGAAGGCAGTCATAAAAGCCATGGCGCACCTTTGGGCGAAGAAGTGATTAAAAAAGCCAAAGAACAAGCAGGTTTTGATCCAAATATCAGTTTTCATATCCCACAAGCAAGTAAAATCCGCTTTGAAAGTGCTGTAGAACTTGGGGATTTAGAAGAAGCAAAATGGAAAGATAAGCTTGAAAAAAGTGCTAAAAAAGAACTTTTAGAAAGGTTATTAAATCCTGATTTTAACAAAATAGCTTATCCTGATTTTAAAGGAAAAGATCTTGCTACAAGAGATAGTAATGGTGAAATTTTAAATGTTTTAGCTAAAAATTTAGAAGGATTTTTAGGTGGAAGTGCGGACTTAGGCCCTTCGAATAAAACAGAACTTCACAGTATGGGAGACTTTGTAGAAGGTAAAAATATTCATTTTGGTATCAGAGAACACGCTATGGCAGCGATTAACAATGCTTTTGCAAGATATGGAATTTTCTTACCATTTTCGGCAACTTTTTTCATCTTTAGCGAGTACTTAAAACCTGCCGCAAGAATAGCAGCTCTAATGAAAATCAAACATTTTTTCATTTTCACACACGATAGCATAGGCGTGGGTGAAGATGGGCCAACACACCAACCTATAGAACAACTTAGCACTTTTAGAGCTATGCCAAATTTTTTAACCTTTAGACCTGCTGATGGGGTGGAAAATGTCAAAGCTTGGCAAATAGCCCTAAATGCTGATATTCCAAGTGCTTTTGTGCTTTCACGCCAAAAACTCAAAGCTCTAAATGAACCTATTTTTGGAGATGTAAAAAACGGAGCGTATTTACTCAAAGAAAGCAAAGAGGCTAAATTTACACTTCTAGCAAGTGGAAGTGAAGTTTGGCTTTGTCTAGAAAGTGCAAACGAACTTGAAAAACAAGGTTTTGCTTGTAATGTTGTTTCCATGCCTTGTTTTGAACTTTTTGAAAAACAAGATAAAGCTTATCAAGAAAGATTGTTAAAAGGTGAAGTTATAGGTGTTGAAGCAGCACATTCTAATGAACTTTATAAATTTTGCCATAAAGTATATGGCATAGAAAGTTTTGGAGAAAGTGGTAAAGACAAAGATGTGTTTGAATGCTTTGGATTTAGCGTTTCAAAGCTTGTAAATTTTATCCTTAGCAAATAAAATGAATACAAATTTCAAATTTCAAAATAACACTCTTTTTATCTTTGGAATTTGGGATAAAACAAGTATTTATAAGTTAAAAATAAAAGATTTTTTAGCTTTGATCCAAAGCAAGGAAGTGATTTTTGATTTTAAAGATCTAAAAGCAATCGATACCGCTGGAGTGAGATTTTTCCTTGCTTTAGAAAATGATCTTAAAGATAAAAATATTAAAATCACCAAAGAAAGCTTAAATTCACGCTTTCAAATCCTGTTTGAACTTTGTGAAAAAAACTACCAAAGACTAGGCAAAACAAAAAAATCACATAAAGATTTCAGTGAATACTTTATCGATCTTGGAAAATTAAGTTTAGAACTTTTAAAAATTTTAATAAAATTCATCAATTTCACAGGAGCTTTTTTCACAAGTCTTTTTTTATGCCTTAAAAATCCTAAAAATTTTCGCTTTATTGCTTTTTTATATCATATAGAAAATTCTGCTTTTAAAGCCTTACCTATAGTTATTTTAACCGCTCTTTTAGTAGGAGTGGTTTTAGCCTATCAGGCTGCTTACCAACTCGCACAATTTGGAGCCAATATTTTCATAGTGGATTTGATGGGAATTTCAGCCACTAGAGAACTTGCACCTTTAATCGCTGCCATAGTGATCGCAGGAAGAAGTGCAAGCTCTTATACCGCACAAATTGGGGTGATGAAAATTACTGATGAAATTGCAGCTATGAATACTATGGGTTTTCGTTCTTTTGAATTTATTGTTATTCCACGTGTCATGGCTTTGGTAGTAGCTATGCCTTTAATCGTTGCCATTAGCGATGCAATCAGTATTATAGGTGGAATGATGGTTGCAAAATTAAATCTTGATATTTCTTTTGCCGAATTTTTAAGACGCTTTAGAGAAGCTGTAGATATAAAACATATCTTTATAGGACTTGCAAAAGCACCTATTTTTGGATTTTTGATAGGACTTATTGCTTGTTTTCGTGGTTTTGAGGTAAAAAACACTACACAAAGTATAGGAATTTATACAACAAAAAGCGTTGTAAATGCTATTTTTTGGGTGATAGCCTTTGATGCTTTATTCTCCGTTATTTTAACCTCTACAGGAATTTAAATGGTTATTAAAGCGCAAAATATCATTACAAAATTTGGAGAAAAAATCGTCCATGATGGCGTAAGTTTTGAAATCAAAAAAAACGAAATTTTTGGTATTTTAGGAGGTAGTGGAAGTGGAAAATCTGTCCTTTTAAAACAAATGCTTATGCTTGAACATTTTAATGGTGGAGAATATGAAATTTTAGGCTATAAGCTTAAAAATATCAATGAAGAAGATGCGCTTGCTTTGCGTAAAAAATGGGGTGTGGTTTTTCAGTTTGCTGCACTTTTTAGCTTTTTTAATATTTATGAAAATATCGCTATTCCTTTAAAAGAATACACTCATTTAGATGAAAATAGCATACAAGAACTGGTTTTAATGAAACTAAAAATGGTAGGTTTAAACGAAAGTGTTTTAAAACAATTTCCAAGTGAACTTAGTGGCGGCATGCAAAAAAGAGTTGCAATTGCTAGAGCTTTAGCACTTGATAGTAAATTGCTTTTTTTAGATGAACCTACCTCAGGACTTGACCCTCATAGTAGTCGTGAATTTGACGATTTGGTTTTAGAGTTAAAAAAAAGTTTTGATTTAAATATCATTTTGGTTACACATGATAAAGAAAGTATGAAAAATTTACTCGATCGCTTTATCATTTTAGAAAATAAAAAAGTTGGATTTTGCGGTACTTATGAAGAATTACGCCTGCAAAATGAACGACTTTTTAAAAGATTTATGGAGTAAAAGTGGAAAATAGAGCAAATTATTTTTTTGTAGGACTTTTTGTTTTTGGAGTATTTTTTGCAAGCCTTGGTTTCATACTTTGGCTTGGTGGATACTCTAAAGAAGAAAGTTTTAAGTATTATGAAATTCACACACAAGAATCCGTTGCAGGACTTGGCGTAAAAGCACCCGTAAGGCTTTTGGGCGTGGAAGTAGGTAGTGTAGAAGAAATTGGCATTTACAATCAAGATGAACTCGGCGTTAACATACGCATCAAGGTCAAAAACAATACCCCTATAAAAGAAGATACTTTTGCTACTTTACAACTTCAAGGTATTACAGGACTTAAATTTGTCCAACTTCAAGGCGGAAGTAAAAATAGCAAAGATCTAGTATCTATCCACGGAAAACTTCCAGTCATTCCTTTTAAAGAAAGTTTTTTAGCGACCATAGACAGACAAAGTGAACATATTTTTTCTTTGGTTAAAACGGCCGATGATAAATCAAAAGAACTTTTAAGCGAAAAAAATCTTAAAAATCTAGAAATCCTTTTGCAAAATCTAGCAGAACTAAGTGCAAATTTAAACGCTAATTCTAAAAATTTAAGCCTTAATCTTTCAAACGCAAGTTTAAAAATAGGAAAAATGGCTGATAATATAAGCCTTAGTGCGCAAAATTTCAACTCCAGTCTTAAAGACATAAAAGAAAGCACAATGATTTTAAAAAATTTCATAAAAAAAGCTGATGAAAAATTAAACACTTATGATGATATTAAAGCATCTTTGATTCAAAATTTAGAGCTTTTTAAACGAGTTTTAATTGAAAGCAATATTCTAATAGAAAATTTACAAAATAGCCCTGCTGATTTGATTTTTAAAGAAACCAAACCTAAACTTGGACCAGGAGAAAAATAATGCTAAAGCAATTATTCTATATTTTGACTTTTATTTTTATATTATGCGGATGCTCTTTAAGACACGAAACCATCAACAAAAATGAAAATATCATATTAAAAGATGAAGGAATAGACTCAAATATTTTTTTTAAAAAAACTGGTAAAATTCTTAAAATTCGCAATGCAAATGCACCTTTGTATTTAAACTCAAGAGCTATTGTTTATATAGATAATGGTTTTAGCAACAAATACGCACATTATTTCTGGGGAGATTTACCAAGCAATCTTTATTCTTTTTTAATTTTGTCAAAATTTGAACAAAGCAATATTTTTACAACCTTGCTTTCTTCAACAAGCTCTTTAAGTGCGGATTATGCTCTTGAAAGCAGGATTAACTCTTTTGAGCAAATTCTTAATAACAATGAAAACTACGCTCAAATTTCTGTAAGTGTAAATTTCATAAATCTTGAAAACAATCAAATAATAGCTCATAAAATTTTCAATACTAAAGAAAAAATAGAAAAAAAAGATATCCGCTCTACCTATAATGCTTTTCAAAAAGCCTTGAATAAAATTGGCAATGAGATTATTTTTTGGGTAAATTCTAACTTATCCTAATTTAGGAACACTTTTTGCTTTTTAAATATTTAGCAATATTTTTGAAAGGTAAACAATGAAAAGTGATTTAGAAATATTTAAAAAACACTTAGGCGAAATTCAAGGTGTGAATGAATTTAAAGCAAATCAAATTTGCTCTCAAATCAATGATGCAAATGATTTTATAGGAGCACTTCAAGTGCTTGATATGTCTTTAAAAAAAATAGAAAAAAGCATTCTAGAAAGAATAGATGAAAATTCAGATGATATGCAAAAAAGAACTCTTGATGCCACAGCATCACAACTTATACAAAACTGCTCTTTCATGGGAACAGCCCTTTTTGGAAATATTTTCAATGTTTATGTTGGTAAAAAACTTTTTGAATTTGAAATTGCTAATCCGCTTTTAATTCTTCAAACAAGTAATTACGAAGGTGTATTGGCCTATATACAAGATAAAAGAGATGAAATAAAAATCATTCTATCGGAGTTAGCAACCGCAATTACCATGGGCGAAACTATGGATAATACTGGAATTTATAACTCTACAATGGATTTTAAAAATTTATTTAAATAAGAATAGTAATCGTTTGTTCTCTTTAAGCAAATATAATATATTTTAGCTTAAAGAGATTTTCCAAACTCTAAAAGAGAGTTAGGCTACGAATAAAAAGGGGGAGGGAAATAGCCTAACCCAAACGAGATCTTAAAAGATCTCTTTAAACTAAAATAAATATTTAGATAATTTAATAATTTTTATTAAATTATCTAAACCATATTTATGTTTTAGTTTAATAAGATGTGACATTTTATTCTAACAACACTTAAACTGCTATAAAAATATCATTTAGTAACTTAAATTATTAAAGAATATTACTACAATATTATTTAAAAAATTTTAAATTTTTAGGATTTTAAGAAAAAAATATTATTTTTATAATTTAATATCATATCATAGAAAGAATTTCAGCACGCCCATTAATCACAGCAACACAATGTTCATAATGAGCCGCATTAAGTCCATCAATACTTCCAGCATCCCATTTTCCATTATAATGCTTTGGTGTTCCATCTTTTTGGCATATCATAGGCTCTATGCAAAACACCATTCCATTTTTAATTTTAGGGCCACTTTTTGCACTCGCACCTTTTTCTAAATAGTTTAAAATTTCAGGCTCTCCATGGGGCTTTCGTCCTATACCATGCCCGCAATATCCACGAAGCGGGACAAAACCTCTTGCATGGATAAATTCGCCTAAAGCAGCTGAAAGTTCCTTAAAACGCATTCCATCATGAATAATATCTATAGCATGGTATAACGCATCTTTAGCACAAGAGATTAAAGCTTTATCAGTGGGTGAAACTTCTCCTATAGCAATAGTTATTGCTGCATCCCCATAATACCCGTCAATCAAACTTCCCACATCAAGACCTAAAATATCACCCTCTTTGATAATTTTATCATCTGGAATTCCATGGATGCAAACTTGATTTAAAGATGTACAAATGGCACCCGGAAAACCATAAAGTCCCTTAAATGATGGCTTGGCGCCAAGGCTTAAAATATAATCTTCTGCCATTTTATCAATTTGTTTTAAGCTCATTCCTATTTTAATTTCATTCTCTAAAAAATTTAAAGTTTTTGCTACAATTTGATTTGCTATTCTTAATTTTTCTATTTCATCTGGTTTTTTCAATTCTATCATTTTATTTCCTTATAAATTTAGCCAAATTTTAGCAGTATTTTTTAAAGATTCAACATCGCTTGAAGCATAAAAATGTAATTTTACTTTATGATTTTTCAAATCTATATTTTCTCTTTCTTTAAGAAATTCAACTATAGCATCTCCTGAATGAATTAATTTTGTTTTATCACCAAAATACTTACTTAAAGAACGTCCTAGTAAAGGGAAATGAGTGCAAGCGAGTATCAAAGCATCTGGAGTTGTGATATTTTTAAAATAATATTCCATAGCACTTTGCAAAAAATCTCCTTCAAAAATACCTTCTTCAACCATAGGCACAAAAAGCCCTGTAGCTAAAGCATTTATATTTGTATATCCTTGAGATAATAAACGCTTTTGGTATTCTTCTGATTTAATGGTTGCTTTTGTCGCAATGACTAAAATTTCTTTATTTTTATCATGCAAAGCTTTTATCGTTGCTTCAACCCCTGCATCAATTACGCCATATACTGGAAAATGTGCTTTTGCTCTTAAAGCATCTAAAGCATAAGCACTAGCAGTATTACATGCAATGATAAGCATATCAATTTGAAATTGTTCAAAAAAATCCAATGCTTCAAGACAGAACTTTATAATAGTATCTTTATCTTTCACTCCATAAGGAACTCTTGCGGTATCTCCATAATAGATAATTTCATCAAAAAGCCTAGCTTCATAGAGAGATTTTAAAACACTAAGCCCTCCTACTCCGCTATCAAATACACCTATTTTCACTTTAATACCTTCTTGCTCCTATATAACGAGCCTTCCAATAAGAACTATTTAGCTCGACTTCTTTTACTCCACCTTTAGTAGATAAATGTATAAATTTTCCCTTGCTCATATAAATACCAACATGCATACCATTTGGCCCTCTACCTGTCTTAAAAAACACCAAATCTCCTGTTTGCAATTTTGATTTAGAAACTTTTCTTCCAGAACCTAATTGAGTTTTTGTAGTGCGAGGTATGCGTATATTAAGCTGAGCTAATGCGCTCTGTGTAAATCCTGAACAATCAGCACCTTTTTTACTAGTTCCACCTAAAACATAAGGGGTTTTTTTCCATTCATTTGCAATAACCTTGAGCCTTGCTTCTTTATTTGTGTTGTAACTAGGACGATAGTTTAGATTCTGATAAAAACTACATCCACTTATAAAAAATATAATCGTAATAATAAAAAAAATATGCCTCATCAATCCCCTTAAGATCGAGTAGTAAAGAATTTAAGATAAATAAAACCCCAAATCCCAGAACAAAATGAGGCTATAAGAATAGCTAAGTTATCTGCATAATTAAAAATATCACTAACTTCATACGCCAATCCATCAATAAACAAACTCATTGTAAAACCAATTCCTGTAAGTATGCAAACCCCATAAAGTTGTTTCAAATTTGAACCTTGGGGCAAAGCTGCAAATTTAAAGCGGATTGCCAAATAAGAAAATAAAAATACACCCACTTGTTTACCCACAAAAAGCCCTAAGAAAATACCTATACTTACACCTGAAAAAATTGCTCCTATATCGATATTGGATAAATTTACTCCAGCGTTAGCAAAAGCAAATAAAGGTAAAATAATAAAAGCAATCCAAAATTTTAAGCTTTCATAAATTTCTTCTAAAAATGCTTCCCCATTTTTAGTTTGCATCGGTATAAAAAATGCTGTTACAATTCCAGCTAAAGTTGCATGTACTCCACTTTTTAAAACACTAATCCAAAGAATAACTGAGCAAATAAAATAAAAAGACTTTCTTGTTATCCCTAAAAGATTTAAAATAAGCATTACCAAAATAGCAAGTCCTGCAATTACAAAAGCAGCTATTGATAATTTTGTCGTATAAAAAATAGCTATAATTAAAATAGCACCCACATCATCAAAAATAGCCAAAGAAAGTAAGAAAATTTTTAAACTTGATGGAATGTGCTTGCCACACATCATTAAAATCGCTAAGGCAAACGCTGTATCTGTAGCTGTAGGTATTGCCCAACCTTTTAAAATATAAGCATCTCCTATATTCACCAAAGCAAACAACATTGCTGGTATAAGTATACCTCCTAAAGCAGCCATAAAAGGCAAAACAATATTTTTAGGATTTTTAAAATCTCCGTGCAAAAATTCCTTCTTAAGCTCAAGCCCTATAGCAAAGAAAAATATAGATATAAGCCCATCATTTATCCAAAGTAAAAAAGGCTTGTTAAGCTCAAATTCACCTACACTAAATCCGACTTTTAAATTTAGAAATTCTCGATAATGTTCGCTAAAAGACCCGTTTTGCACAAGCAAAGCAAGCAAAGTGCAAACTATAAGTAAAACGCCGCCAAAAGCCTCATTTAAAACTAAAGTTTTTAATTTATGTACTATATTATTCATTTAATAATCTTAAGATAAATAAAACCAACAATGGCACTTAAAAAACTAGCTACTAAAATAGCAAGTTTATCCGCATATTCAAAAATATCACTATTTTTATAAGCCAAACCATCAATAAACAAGCTCATCGTAAAACCGATGCCTGTTAAAATACATATACCATAAAATTTTCCATATTTAATATTTTCAGGTAATTTTGCAAGTTTAAGTTTGATAGCAATAAAACAAAAAGTGAAAACACCTAATTGTTTTCCTAAAAATAGTCCTAAAATAATCCCAAGACTTACAGGAGAAAATACTGAACCAAGATGCATATCTCTAATATCAATTCCAGCATTGGCAAAAGCAAATAAAGGTAAAATAAAATAAACTACCCAAGGATTTAAATCCTTAAGAACTTCATGTAAATAAGGTTTTTTATTTTTTGTATCAAGAGGTATAAACAAAGAAATGATCACACCAGCCAAAGTTGCATGCACTCCACTTTTAAGCATAGCTATCCACAACACAACACCTACCAACACGTACAAAGAAAGATGGGTGATGTGATAATAATTTAACAAAAGCAGAGCAAATATACAAAACAAACAAATAATAATTGCTAAAGCTGAAAGCTGATCTGTATAAAACAAAGCAATAATAACAATAGCACCCAAATCATCAAAAATAGCTAAAGAGAGTAAAAAAAGTTTTAAACTTGTAGGAATTTTATTTCCCAAAAGCATTAAAATACCCACTGCAAAAGCTATATCAGTTGCTGTAGGTATTGCCCAACCTTTCATAGCAAAATCATGGGAATAATTAATAGCAATAAAAATTAAAGCCGGAGTAATCATACCCCCTAAAGCTCCAAATATAGGTAAAGATACAGCTCTTATATTTTTAAGTTGCCCACGTAAAATTTCATATTTTAACTCAAGCCCTATACATAGAAAAAATATAGCTATCAAACCATCATTTATCCATAAATCCAACGACTTTGAAATTTGAAAATGATCAAATCCTACTGTAAAATTAGCATGAAAAAAATCTGTATAAATAACACTTAAAGAAGAATTTTTACATAATAAAGCTAAAAATGTAAAAAATATAAGCAAAATACCAGGGAAAGTTTCACTTAAAACCATCTTCTTTATCATTTGCATCATTGCTCCTAAGTAAATATTTGTAAAAATTTAATACGATAAATAAAATGGCAAAATTATAACGAAAAAATACTAAAGAAATAATTATTTAAAAAAACAAGCCCAAGATACCAAGAAGCTCTTAAGCTTGTTCTTAAGATATTTAAGCGTAAATATCCAAACCACTAGAGCTAGAAGCTTGTGGAGCGGAGGCTTGAGAGACACCTTCCATACCTTCGATGAGTTCATTCATCAATGCCTCGTTTGTGTCCATAGATTTTTTCAAAACTGAAGTATTAACAGCAGTCATTAAATTAGCATTACCCATAGAAACATCTGAAACCATACATCCTCCTTTTAGATTGAGTCTTAAGACTTTATTTAAATCGGATGATATTTTTAAAACTTAATATTTTTTACTAAACTTTTTAAAATTTTTCAAGGGAACCAATATCTGAAATTAAAAATCATAAATTTTTTAAGATAAAATCCTATTTTAAAAATTTTTACACTATGAAACAATAAGTAAAATATAAATGATTGATGCTTTTAAAAGCGAATTAAATGGATAAAATTTTATTTCAATAAATTTAAGTTTTATCTTATTTTATACAATTTATAATATAATCTAAAATTATAATTTTAAATGAGAAACTAGGAGCTTGCTAATGTTACTTAACACGCCTTGTAGGGGGATAGTAGATACAAATTTTGAAAGCAAAAGAATTAGCATAACTTCAACTTTAAAATTTCAAGAAAAAAAAGAAAAAGTAGAAGCTAAGGCTGAGAAAGAAGAAGCAAATAAAGACAATAGCGATTCTACGAACACAAATACCAATAAAAAAGATAAACTTTTGGATATATCTGCTTAATCTAAAATATACTATAGCTATATCTCCTTAAAGAAAAATGATTTTTGATTTTATTAAGCTTTTAAAACATCGAAAAAAGGAAAAATTAAAAAATACAAAAACAATATCCCAAAGTCCATAGCTTAGAAGAAGACCTTGCGATACTTAAAAACAACCCATATTAAATCACAAAAATAAAATACATTTAAATATTTATTAAAATACATTTTATAATTTAATAAAAAATATTATCAACATAAAAGCTTATTTTTTAGTTCTATTTAAGATTTTTAGTATTATACTAGCCATTATTTATTTTGATAATAAATATTATTTTTATCAAAAATCAAGGGTAATGATAATGAAAATTTTTAAAATTATATTTTTAATTATAAGTATTTTTTTATCAAGCTCAGCTTTTGCTAGGGTAGATGATTATATTAATGAAGCAAATCTTATCAAAGATATGCTAAAACAAAGCATAGAAACTTATAAAAAGGGCGATAATCTAGGTGCCAAAAAGCTTAGCGAAGATGCGTATTTTCAACATTTTGAAAATATGGAAGGCCCAATAGGAAGAAACATAGGAAGAAAAGCTATCACTATGGAACGTAAATTTGTAAATTTGCGTCGCATGTATAAAGATGAAGCTCCTTTGACACAAATTAATGCTTTAATTGATAGTCTTTATTATGATCTTGATGAAGTAGCTCCGATTTTACAAAATGGATATCGTTTAAAAGCAGAAGCAAGCGATATAAACTATGATAAGGCTAAAGCTGAAAAATCAAGCCTAGAAGCCAATGCCAAACGCGAAGCTGATGCAGAAGCTTTAATCGCACAAATGATGGGTGTGGATAAAAAAGATTTAGTACAAAGCTCTTTAACCACCCAAGCTCCTATACCTATAAATAATGATACAAGCAAACTTACAGATAATAATGCAAGCGCTGATTTACAAGCTGCCGCTGCAATGGACGCAAGATTGCAATTTATACTAGATAATATCTCTACCAAATTTTCACAGGCAGCTAATGCTTTTAAAGAAAAAAACTACCAAACTAGTAAAGATTTTTTAAATGATGCCTTATTTAGTGATTATCGCAATACCAAAGTAGAAATTTTAGTAAATAAATTTACCAAAGCAGGAAACGATCAAAAAATTCAACAAGCCATACGCACCCTTATACGCCAAATCAACGATGCAAAAATAGATGAAAAAGGCTTAAGAGATGGCTTAGATAACATAGAAGAACAAATTTTTGATGTTTTCTTACAAATTCCAAATTCAGAACTTTCAAGTTTGCAAATTTCAGGCTTTAATGATGAAACAAAAGGCAAAGATTATGCCAAAGTTTCTAATGATATCAAACTTGCTTTAGATGAAATTTTAAAAAATTATGATGGCTTTAGCACTTCTATGGTAGATGATTTACAAGGAATTTATCTAGATATTTTTGAAGCAAGCGGTATGGAAAATAAAATCGGTGCTGTAGATAGTGGCTTAAAACTTAAAATAGAAAGTTTATTTTCCAAAGGCGTGGCACTGATTAAAGCAAGTGCAGATAAAAAAGAGCTTGAAGCTACTTTTAATGACTTAGAACAACTCATAGCCAGCAGCGTGGATAAAATTCAAGATTCTACTCCTTATTCGCTGTTTATATGGGCTTTAGGTATTATTTTGCGTGAAGGCTTGGAAGCTTTGATTATCATTGTAGCCATTGTTTCTTATCTTGTGCAAAGTGGCAACAAAAATCGTCTAAATATCGCCTATAGTGCTCTTTTCACAGGAGTGATTTTAAGTTTCATTACCGCTTTTGGAGTTTCTTGGCTATTTAAAGAAAATGCAGGTCAAAGTAGAGAGCTTATAGAAGGTATTACCATGCTTATAGCCGTATTACTACTCTTTTATGTGGGCTTTTGGCTACTTTCAAACGCACAAAATAAAAAATGGACAAGCTTTATCAAACAAGGTGCTATAGATGCTATATCAAATAATAGCGCAAAAACCCTTTGGATCACCGTATTTTTAGCTGTTTATAGAGAAGGTGCAGAAACTGTGCTTTTTTATCAAGCCTTGCTTTTTGATGCTAAAACAAGCACTGATTTTGGTGCTGTTTTTGGCGGACTTGGACTTGGAATTTTAATACTTATTGTTTTATATTTTCTTTTAAAAGCAGGAGCCATTCGCATACCTGTAAAACAATTTTTCTATATCACTTCTTGCATTATTTTTTACATGGTTTTTGTTTTTACAGGCAAAGGCATAGCCGAACTCATAGAAGGAAAAGTCATCATTCCTAGTCTTATACCTATGAATTTTGAACCGATTTTATGGCTTGGAATTTATCCTTACTATGAAACTTTAATCCCTCAATTTATAGTTTTAATTATGCTAATTATTGGCATTTTAATAACAAAACAAATTTCAAAAAAAGGAGTAAAATCATGATAAAAAAAGTTTTATCAGTAGTTGCTGCAGCTGCGGTTATTAGTACAAATTTATTTGCAGGCGAAGTGCCAATCGGCGATCCAAAAGAACTTAATGGCATGGAAATAGCCGCTGTTTATTTACAACCTATTGAAATGGAGCCAAGAGGTATTGATTTAGCTGCATCTTTAGCAGATATTCACCTAGAAGCTGACATTCACGCACTTAAAAACAATCCAAATGGTTTTCCAGAAGGTTTTTGGATGCCTTATTTAACTATAGCTTATGAACTTAAAAATACCGATACAGGTGCAATTAAACGTGGAACTTTGATGCCTATGGTGGCTGATGATGGTCCTCACTATGGTGCAAATATTGCTATGGAAAAAGATAAAAAAGGTGGCTTTGGCGTAGGAAATTATGAACTTACTTTTTATATCTCAAATCCAGAAAAACAAGGTTTTGGACGCCATGTTGATGAAGAAACAGGTGTGGGTAAGTGGTTTGAACCTTTTAAAGTAGATTATAAATTCAAATACACAGGCACGCCAAAATAATTTTACGCTCGGATTTTCCGAGTGTTTAAATATTTTTATTTTTATTTGAAAAATTAAAATAACAATGTTTAAAGAGTAAATTATGAGTATATATTTTGTGCATTTTCTTATCAGTGTTTTACCGCTAAGTATTTTAATGGCCTTTATCACTCCTGATAAAAAATATATTTTTAAAAGTTTTTTAGTAGTTTTTTTGGGCTTTTTATTTGGATATTTTGCTTTTTTTATCGCAGCACAATTTTTAAAAACCGAAAATTTAATCTTTAATTTTGATTTTGTTTTTATAGGTTTATTGCTAGCAAGCTTTATATTTTATTTTTGGAAAAAAATTGAAATTTTAAATTTTATTTTATTGGGAATTTTAAGTTTTTGCACCGCTTTGCATTATTATTTTTTAAGTCAAGATTTCCCTATTTTTACTAGCTCTTTAATCGATAGCGAAGGTATAAGTTCTTTAGGTTTTATTGCTTTAGCCTTGCTTGTTTGTATTTTGATTTTCTTCTTTTTAAAATGGCAAAAAAATTTTAATCAAAAAACAAGCTTTATGCTGTTTTTACTGCTTATCCTTATAGAAAGCGATAAAGCTCTAGCCAATATCTTGCTTACTTTAATGCGAAATTCCATCATAGAAACTCATACTTTTTTGGTGAGTTTTGTAGGAAAAAGTAATTATTTTGGTGTTTTTGGAATTTATGTTTATTTAATTTTCATCACTTTTTTGGCATTCTTAAGCTTAAAAATTCGCAAAAAAAATATAAGCAAAAAACAAATTTTAGATATAAATTATCGCAAAAACGAAGCTAAAAAAAGTCTTATTAATCGCTATTTTTCCAGTGTTTTTATCTCCTGTGTTATAAGTTTTTGCATTGTTTTATACTTTTTTATGGTAAGCTCTAAGCCTTTAACCATAGATGAGCCTAAAGAAATTTTACCCGATAAGAATGGCAAATTTATCTTTGATATAGCTCTTTTAAGGGACAACAAACTCCACCGCTTTGCTTATATCAGTGCTGAAGGCAAAGTGATAAGGTTTTTTCTTATCAACAAAAGAGAAGATAAGGATTCTCCTGTAGCTGTTTTTGATGCTTGTATGATTTGTGGAGATATGGGCTATATCAAAAAAGATGGACAACTCATTTGCATTTCTTGCAATGTGCGTATTTTCTTGCCAAGTGTAGGTAAAAGCGGGGGTTGCAATCCTATCCCACTCAAATACGAATACGATGGTAAAAAAATCACCATAGATGTTAAAGATGTAATAGCAGGATCTAATTATTTTAGTCAAATCAAAGAAATTGAAGTGCAAGATCCTGTATCAAAAACAAAGGTTATAAACACCCAAGCTCCTTTTTCTTATAGCTATAAAGGGATTACTTATTATTTTTCAAATCAAAACAACTATGAAGAATTTAAAAAAGATCCTACAAAATATGTAGAAGAAAACGAAGCCCAATTTTTAATCCAAAGGAGAAATGATGTTGGCTAAAATGATTTTTAACTCTATATTTAAAAACAAAATTCAAAAATTTTTAGCCTTTCTTACTTGTTTTTTAGCCACGCTTTTGCTCTCTACTATGCTAAATATTACCCTAAGTATAGGTGATGAAGTAACTAAACAACTCAAAAGCTATGGCTCTAATATCCTTGTTTTACCCAAAGGCTCAAGCCTTAGTATAGAAATAGGTAATGAACTTTATGAACCCTTAAAAAACAAAAACTACCTAGAAGAAAAAAATTTATATATGATTAAAGATATTTATTGGCGTAACAACATCACCGCACTTGCTCCTTTTTTGGAAGGTAAAATCACAATTGAAAACTCCCAACAAAAAGCACTTATTTATAGTACTTATTTTCAAAAAGCCATAAAAATTAAAGATGATGATGATTTTATCACAGGTATAAAAAGTCTTTATCCTTATTTAGCAGTGCAAGGAGAATGGGCAAAAGATGATAGCAATGAAATCATGCTAGGCGAAGACTTTGCTAAAAACAATAAATTAAAATTAGGAGATACTATCAAACTCATAGGAGAAAACAATCAAAGCAAAGAAGCAAAAATCGTAGGCATTTTACTTCATACCAATCCTAAAATGTCAAATAAAATCATCGCTCCTTTAAATTTAGCTCAAGATTTACTCAACAAACAAGGGCTTTACTCAAGTGCAGAAGTAAGAGCTTTTACCATACCTGAATCAGCCCTTTCTGAAAAAGTACGTCGCATGGGAGAAGAAAAATTAGATCAGTTAGAATATGACAAATGGTATTGCTCAGCCTATGTAGGCTCAATCGCTAGTCAAATTAGCGATGGCTTACCAGGTGCTGATGCAAAAGCTCTAAATGCTATAAGCGATGCTCAAAGCTTGGTGGTTAAAAAGATCCAATCCTTGATGGGCGTTACTTGCATTATTTGTCTTATTGTTGCAAGTATTGCAATTTCAAGTCTAATGAGTTCTGAAATTCATCGCAGAAAGAAAGAAATAGGACTTTTAAAAGTACTTGGTGCTAATACTTTTCAAATTTATCTCATCTTTGCTAGTGAAAATTTAATCGTAGCTTTATTTGCTGCTTTATTTGGCTTTATTTTTGGCACAGCACTTTCTCAAATCATCAGTCTTAGTATTTTTGGATATTTTATTGATATAGCCTTTATAGCTTTACCTTTAAGCTTTATTTTTGCAGGACTTATTGCCTTACTAGGTTGCTTGCTTCCTATCAAAAATATCACACAACTTTCAGCTGCAGGAGTGCTTTATGGTAGATAAGTTTTTCCTTAATGAGCTTTTTAAAAGCATTAGCTTTTCTTATCAAAGACTTTTTATAATAGTTTTAAGTGTTTTTATAGGAGCACTTACTTGCTCAGCTTTTTTAAATATTTATTTTGATATTGACACCAAACTTTCTAAAGAATTAAAAGCTTATGGAGCAAATGTAATGATAAGTCCTAAGCAGGATGAAAATTTTATCTCCAATGCTGAGTATGAAAAAATAAAAGAAAATTTAAAGGCTAGGGCTTTAACTCCTTTTTTGTATGATTTTTTAAATTTAGGCAGTACAAGCGGAGTGGTTTTAGGCACTGATTTTAGGGCTTTAAAAATCACCAAACCTTTTTTAGAAGTTAAAGAAGGAAGCTTTTCCCTAAATGATTTTGATGAAAATTCAGCCTTTTTAGGGGTTAATTTAGCCAAGCAACTGGGCCTAAAAACAGGCAATGAACTTCAAATTTACAATCCAAACAATGGAAAAAGCATAAAACTTACCATAAAAGGCATACTTTCAAGCAATGATGAATTTGATAGCATTGTTTTAGCTCCTTTAAGCGTGGTGCAAAATTTAAGCGATAGAGCCGGTATTAACTATGCTAATGCTGTAGTTTATGGAAATTTTGATGAAGTTAAAGCCAAAACACAAGCAATCAGCAATGAATTCATCGATGCAAAACCTATATCTTCAGTATCCTTAAGTGAAGGTTTAGTGCTTGGAAAAATCAAAGCTTTAATGTTTTTAATCATACTTGTAGTATTGATCATAGTCACTACTAGCGTTAATACGACCTTAAGCTCTATTATATTTTCTCGCAAAAAAGAAATCGCACTGCGTTTAGCCTTGGGTGCGAAAAAAAGTGAAATTTTTAAACTTTTTGCTAGTGAATGCTTTATAGTAAGTTTTTTTGCTAGTTTAATCGGAGCTTTTTGTGGGATATTTTTAGCCAATGTCTTTGGTTATTTGATTTTTAATTCTAGTATTGATTTTAGATTTATAGCTGTTTTTATAGCCTTAATCATTTCTTTGATTTTTGCCTTTTTGGCTGCATTTTTTCCTATAAAAAGAGCATTAAAAATCAATGTGTGTGAAAATTTGAAAGGTGAATAATGAAAAAAGAACTTATTAAAATAAACAACTTAAATAAAGAATTTGGCAAAGTTAAAGCCTTAAACAATATCAACTTAAGCGTCTATGAAGGAGAATGGCTTGCCATCATGGGTCCATCAGGAAGTGGAAAATCAACGCTTTTAAACATACTATCACTCATGGACACTCCAAGCTCTGGGGAGTATATCTTAGACAATGAAAACCTAGAGCAAATGGATGAGGAGCAAAAAATCACCTTACGTCGTGAAAAAATAGGGCTTGTCTTTCAACAATTTCATCTTATCCCCTATCTTAACGCCTTAGAAAATGTTATGCTCTCTCAGTATTATCACTCAAGCGTAGATGAAGAAGATGCTAAAATGGTTCTTGAAAAAGTAGGACTTTCGCACAGACTCACTCATTTACCTAGCCAATTAAGTGGTGGAGAACAACAAAGAGTTTGCATAGCAAGAGCTTTGATCAACAACCCAGAGCTTTTACTCGCAGATGAACCCACAGGGAATTTAGATGAAGCCAATGAACAAATCGTTCTTCAAACCTTGCAAAAATTAAAAAATGAAGGCAAAACCATAGTTTTAATCACACACAATCCTGATTTAGCCAAATTCGCAGATCGAACCCTTATCTTACAACATGGGGTGTTAAAATGAAAAAAAGCCTTTTAATCTTAAGCATTTTGTTCTTGCTCAATGCTTGTTCTTTTGAAAATTCAAAAGATACTGGAAAAGTTGGAGAAAAAAGCGCTGAAATTTCAGCTAAAGATACCTTAGGAAAAGCTGTAAAACTTGCTGATGATAATACAAGTTTAAAAGTTTTGGTCTTTTTTCAAAATGGCTGCCCTTCTTGCTTAAAAGAACTCCCTTCTTTAGATGAATTCATACAAAATCACCCCAATAAAATCAGTGTTTATGCTATAAATTCCATCGATAATGCCAATGTGGTTAAGGTTTTAGCCGAACAATTTGACTTTAAAAATGTAAAAGTTTTAAAAGACGATCTTAAAATCACCAATGATCGTTATGCTGTGTTTGCAACCCCTACTACCATCATCATTAAAGATGGGATGATAAAAGATAGAATTTTAGGAGAAAAACCATGGGAATTTTTCGAATCCAAGCTTATTTCTTTGCTTTAATTATAGCTTTATTTTTTGTAGCTTGTGATAGTGGAGAAAATTTTAAAGCTTTAAATAGTGATAAAACCTATAATTTTGCCTACAATGGTTTTGAAAAAAGCCTAAAACTAAATGATAAAGCACAAAATTTTGCCTTAGTATTTTTCACAAAAGATTGCGGAGTTTGCAAAGAACAAATTCCTATTTTACAGAATTTGGCTAAAAATTATGATTTTAATATCTTTGTGGTTTTAGGCGATGCAAATGATGCAAATGATGCAAAAGCTTGGGCTGATGAAAAAGGTTTATCTAATTTAGCAATGTTTTATGAAAAAAGAGCAGCTAAATACCTTTCAAGTGCCATTGGGGAAATATATGGAGTACCTGTGCTTAGTTTTTTCAAAGAAGGAAAAATGGATGAAAAATTCATAGGCTTAACTCCTTATAGCATACTTGAAAAAGAAATCAAAAAAGTAAAAAGCTAAAAATTTACTTTAAAGCTTTTTATCCCCTATAAAATATCCATAAAGCTCATAGCTTCCATCTTTTTTCATTAAAATTACAGGATATTTTTCACTATAACCTTGTTCCATTCCTGGGCTTCCTTGTGGCATGCCAGGAGCTGAAATTCCTATAACATCTTTAGGTTTGTTTTCAAGCAACCATGCTATAGCACTTTCAGGAACATGCCCTTCAATAGCATAGCCTTCGATCACACCTGTATGGCAACTTTGATACTCATCTTTTATACCCATTTTTTCTTTAATCTTAAGAAAATCATTAGTTTTATGAACGCTAACCTCATAACCCTTAGCTTTCATATAATCAGCCCAAAGATCACAACAGCCACAAGTAGGACTTTCATAAACTTGTATTTCCTTAGCCTGCGTAAGAGTGAGTAAAAAAAGAATGGTTAAAATTGTTTTTTTCATAATCGCTATCCTAAGTAAAAAATATATAATAATACTTTTATAAAGTTAATATCATCACATTTTTAACACTAAAAATGAATTTACAAAAATTTAATCAAGAAAAGATTTTAATGAGTGTTGATTTTGTCTTTGCAGTAAAGATATAAAAGATAAAACGATTTAAAAAACTAGAAATTTTTAACTTAAAAAGCTTAAAATTTAGATATATTTTATACTTACTATGTTTTTTATAGTTAAAACCTTTATGGTGTGAAAGCTCTATTATTTTAGAGCTTTCAAGTATTATTTGAAATTATAGCGCTTTGAAGAGATACCAGAACGACAATTAACATTATTGCTTAATTTTATAGGTCTATCAAGATGATCACATTCAATATCCCATTCAGAAGCCCAATTTGTTTTTCTATCTACAACTAAGAATCTATTATAATAAACAGTCTTTCCTTTTGCTATTTCTTGTTTCATTACTTTAAAACTTCCCCTTTGAATAACATCATATTCATGCGGATCATCTTTTTTGATACTTTCTATAGCATAAATTTCTAAGTTATCAGTATTGAATTCATCTTTCATTTCTTCTTTAGCGTTATCTAAAGCTATTTTTGCATAGGCATCATCTCCTCCTGATACTTTAACTAAATTAGAATCATGTATAGTGATAACCCCTGCAAATGCTGACACATTTAAAGCAACTAAAGCTGCTAAAGCTAAACCTAATTTTTTCATTTTAATCTCCTTGAATTGAATTTTGTATATTTTAATTATTTTTCAAATCTTTTGCAAGATAATTTTTGAATTTATCTAAATTAAATTTGCATTTTATCTAACAATCATAAGAAATTTTAAAATGAAATAAAAATTTATGAGAAATCAACTCTTATTTGAAAATGATAAAAGTAAGTGGTGCGGATGAAAGGACTTGAACCTTCACGCATTGCTGCACCAGATCCTAAGTCTGGCGTGTCTGCCAATTTCACCACATCCGCAAAGTGGTACGCCCAAGAGGATTCGAACCTCTGACCTACGGCTTAGAAGGCCGTTGCTCTATCCAGCTGAGCTATGAACGCATATAAAATCTTGGTGGTGCGCCCGATAGGAATCGAACCCATAACCTACAGATCCGAAGTCTGTCGCTCTATCCAGTTGAGCTACGAGCGCTAGTGGGGTGAGTGATGGGAATTGAACCCACGACCCTCAGGACCACAATCTGATGCTCTAACCGACTGAGCTACACTCACCATTTTGTATAAATTTATAAAAAATGGTCGGGGTGAAAGGATTCGAACCTTCGGCCCCTTGGTCCCAAACCAAGTGCGCTAACCAGACTGCGCTACACCCCGAATAAATAAAAGGAAATATTTTATCACAAAATAATTTTAAAGTCAAGGATTTTCATCTCTTATTCTTAAAAACACCGGAAAGCGAGGTAAGAAATTTTTGGTCAATCCATTAAATTTATAAGTCACAATACTACCAATTTTTGGAGGATTTTTTCTATCTTCATCTTTTAAACCACTGCCTATTTTAATGATTTGTCCATTAGGCATTTTACAAAGTAAGGCACCTACTTGATTTTCAAATTTACCCTTGCCCTTGCGAAATCCTACTAACTCACACTCTGCATCATCATAGGGTTTTAATTTCATAGCATTTTTACTTCTGCCTTTTTCATAAGGACTTAAATTTTTGCGTATGACAATACCTTCACCTCGATTTTTTATAATGCTTTCGTAAAATTGATTTAAATTATTTTGATTTTCAACTGGAATTTGAGGAATAATTTTTATATAGGCACTAGGATATTTTTGCAAATACTCTTCTAAAACAGCCAAACGATTTTTAAGAGTGCAAGTAGAAATTTGAAATTCTTCGCAAGCATTTGGCACATCAAAAATATTATAAGTTACTTCCTTCCATAAAGTCAAATTACTATCGCCACTACGAATTAAAGCTGAAATTTCATCAAATTTATTTCTTGCTATCCAAAGCTCACCATCAACAGCAAAAGGAGGGAAATTTTTTGTAAAAAAGTCAGGAGTTTTTATTTTGTAATTTTGGCGAGTTTTTAGATATTTCCCATCCCAAATTCCACGCACTCCATCAAGTTTTTCGCTCATCAAATAAGCATTAAAATCTTTAGAGTTAAAATCTTGCTTATCGAATTTGCTAAGAAGTAAAATTTCATTAGCAAAAACTAAACAAGCACAACATATTAAAAAAACAAATCTCATCAAAGCAGATTAATCATATATCCAGTTGCATCTTTTTGAATACTATAATTATAAGTTCCATCAAGATATATTACAAGTCGATAATATCCTTTATGAGATCCAAAGTCTATGCGTTTAAAAATAGAATTGCTAAGGCGTATGTTTTTTGTAGGGCTAATCATTTTAGATCTAAAATCTATAACGATTTTACTTGGATTCCCTACTGAAAAATCTGTAATCATTTCATCACTAGTGTTAAGTTTTATTTTATTTTTATAAACCGCATAAGAAATAAAATCATAAATCTTTGCAACCTGTAAAGGTATTTCAACATTGGCTGTTGAGTTTGATTCTTGTTTAGAACTATTTTTTTCAGGTATAGTAACTGAAACATCAAGTACTTTTGAAGGATCAGGGCTTTTAAATCTTGATATAGTATAAGTATCGTGCCAATCAATACTTTTATTGACATCTAAATCGATCTTATCTTCACTTCCGTCTAAATTGATATAATTAAAAGTGATGCTTTTTAAAATTCTTGCACTAGAATTAAATTTAACTTCCTCTTTTTGAAATTCAGGTGGAGCAACCAAGGTTATATTTTGATCTGTCTTAAAAGGATTTTCATCAGCATATAAAAGAGAGGTAAAAATAAAAAATATTGCCAAAATTCTAGTTTTCATTTGGGTATAATCCTTTTAATTCAAAATAATCTTTTTGTGCTTTAGCATTTTGTTCTTTGAGCAAAATAATCTTTTTATTAAGCTCTTCTTTGGTATTTTCTAAGCTTAATAAAGTATCTAAAGAATACTGCCCAAAAAACATATTGCCAAAATAAATCGCTCCAATTACAACAAGAAAAGCCCAAAAAATCATTTTTATAACATGGGTATAAAAACTTTTTTTTCTTGTGCTTTCGTCGTATTCTTTAAGTAAATCGCTCAGAGCTTTTCTCCTAAATATTCATCGCTTTCAAGTTCAATTTCAAGCAAGCGATTGTATTTTGCAGTTCTTTCACCTCTTGCTAGAGCTCCTGTTTTGATTTGTCCTGTATTTAAAGCTACAGCAAAATCCGCTATAAAAGCATCTTCGCTTTCGCCGCTTCTATGACTCATCACGCATTTATAGTTATTTCTTTGCGCTAAACGCACAGTTCTCATAGTTTGGGTAATAGTTCCGATTTGATTTGGTTTAATAAGCACAGCATTTGCCATTTTTTTGATGATACCTTCTCTTAAAATATCTTCATTGGTTACAAACAAATCATCGCCTACAAGCTGAATTTTATTGCCCAATTTTTCAGTAAGCTTAATCCAACCTTCAAAGTCATTTTCAGCTAAGCCATCTTCAATACTGCAAATTGGATATTTTGCACAAAGTTCTACATAGCGTTCGATCAAATCTTCACTTGAAAAAGCCTTGCCTTCCATGTGGTATTTGCCATCTTTGAAAAATTCTGTACTTGCTACATCAAGAGCGATTTTTACACGATTTTCATAACCTGCTTTTTTGATACAAGTCATTAAAAGATCGATAGGTTCTGTGTTGTTAGCTAAATTTGGAGCAAAACCGCCTTCATCACCTAAAGCCGTAGAATGTCCGGAATTTGCGAGTTCTTTTTTTAATATCGCATAAATTTCACAAACTGAACGCAAAGCCTCTTTAAAGCTAGTAAAACCAAAAGGCATGATCATAAATTCTTGAAAATCTACATTGTTGTTTGCATGAGCACCGCCATTTATGATATTACACATTGGTACGGGCAAAATGCTCGCATTTGCACCACCTAAGTAGCGATACAAAGGCATTCCCAAAGCAGCCGCAGCCGCACGAGCTGTTGCCATAGATACGCCTAAAGTCGCATTTGCACCTAAATTTGAGTAATTATTTGTTCCATCAAGCTCACGCAAAGTATCATCAAGTTGAGTTTGATTAAAAGCATCTAGTCCTAAAATTTCATCTGCAATGGTTTCATTGACATTTGCAACAGCTTTTAAAACACCTTTTCCGCCAAATCTTTCATCATTATCACGCAATTCTAAAGCTTCTTTTGAACCTGTACTCGCACCACTTGGAACTATAGCTGCACCTACACTTCCATCGCTTAGCGTAACTTCGGCTTTTACGGTTGGATTTCCTCTACTATCAAGAACTTCATAGGCTCTAACATCTTCAATTACTAACATTATTCTTCTCCTTCGTCATCTTCGCTACCGCTGATCATGCCTTCTATTCCCATAGAATTTTGAATCGCTTTTGTGATTTCATCTGCAATTTCAGGGTTTTCTTTTAAGAAAGCCTTTGAGTTTTCTCTACCTTGTCCAAGTTTTTTATCTTTATAAGAAAACCACGCACCACTTTTATCTATGATATCAAGTTTTACACCATAATCAATCAATTCACCTTCACGGCTTAAACCCTCTCCAAACATCACATCAAATTCAGCTTGTCTAAATGGAGGAGCAACTTTATTTTTAACTACTTTTACTTTAACGCGGTTTCCTATAGGTTCTTCGTTTTGTTTTAAGGTTGCTACTTTTCTAACATCTAAACGCACAGAAGCATAGAATTTTAATGCATTTCCACCTGTTGTAGTTTCAGGAGTGCCATAACCCATAGCACCAATTTTCATACGAATTTGGTTGATGAAAATTACTGTGGTATTCATTTTATGAACTATACCTGTAAGTTTTCTTAGAGCTTGAGACATAAGTCTTGCTTGAAGTCCTACATGTTGATCGCCCATATCGCCTTCAATTTCTGCTTTTGGAGTAAGTGCTGCAACGCTATCTACTACGATAAGATCTACTGCGCCACTTCTTGCTATAGTTTCTACAATTTCTAAGGCTTGTTCTCCAAAATCAGGCTGAGAAACATACAAATCATCTGTATTTACACCCAAATTTTTAGCATATTTTACATCAAGCGCATGTTCTGCATCGATAAAAGCACAAACTCCACCTGCTTTTTGGCATTCTGCGATAATATGTAAAGTTAGAGTGGTTTTACCTGAACTTTCAGGTCCATAAATTTCTATAATTCTTCCTTTTGGAACACCGCCTATACCTAAAGCAAGATCAAGCCCAACTGAACCTGTGCCTATGCTATCGATTTGCTCGACTTCTTTATCCCCTAGTCTTAAAATAGTGCCTTTTCCAAAGGTTTTATCTAAACTTTTTAGGGCAGCGTCTAGAGATTTTCTTTTATTATCATCCATAACTTTCCTTAAAAATTCTAAATTTTTAGTTAGAATTCTAACAAAATAAAATTAAATAATGATTTATTTTGCTAGAATTAAAGCAAAGATTTACAAGGAAGCATAGATGAAAAAAATTACTATTGCACATTCTCCTGATGCTGATGATATTTTTATGTATATGGCAATTAAATTTGGGTGGATAGGGAATGATTTTGCTTATGAAAATACAGCTTTAGATATACAAACTTTAAATGAATTTGCCTTGAAAAATGAATTTGATGCTACGGCTATTTCTTTTGGGCTTTATCCTTTAATCGCTTCTGAGTATGCACTTTTACGCACAGCAGTGAGTTTTGGTGAAGGTTATGGGCCAAAACTCATCAAGAAAAAAGACACGCATTTAAAAAGAAATTTTAAAGTCGCTTTGAGTGGAGCAAATACCACCAATGCTTTGATTTTTCGCATGAAATATCCTGAAGCAAGAATTATTTATAAGAATTTTTTAGACATTGAAAATGCGGTTTTAAGTGGCGAAGTAGATGCGGGAGTTTTGATCCATGAAAGCATTTTAGATTTTGATCAAAGTCTTTACGTGGAAGCAGAACTTTGGGATATATGGCTTGAATTTGCTAAAGAAAATTTGCCTTTGCCTTTAGGTGGAATGGCTTTGCGTCGTTCTTTACCTTTAAGCGACGCGATTAAGATCGAAAGAGATTTAACCAATGCTGTAAAAATTGCCGATGCAAATCGTAAAATTTTAGCCCCTATGCTTATGGAAAGAAAACTTATCCGTGTTGATGAAGAAAAACTTGATACTTATCTTAATTTATATGCCAATAAAAACTCTATTAGCATGAATCAAACTCAACTTTTAGCTGTAGATACGCTTTTTAAACTAGGATATGATTATAAATTTTATGATAAAATCATACATGTAAATGATTTTCTTATCCCTAGCGAATACGAAGAAGCTAGAAATTCTTAAAAAGGATAAAAATGGATGAAAGTACCTTAGTTGCTCTTGGAGTGCAAACCTTTAAAATCACACTTTTACTTTCCTTGCCTATGCTTTTAGCAGGGCTTATTGCAGGGCTTGTGATCAGTATTTTTCAAGCAACTACACAGATTAACGAAATGACACTTTCTTTTGTTCCTAAAATCATCTTGGTTGTAGTTATTTTAATCTTTTTAATGCCTTGGATGACTACAACTATGATTGATTTTACTGAGAATATACTAAATCAAATTCCAACTTTTATCAAATGATCATTGATTTTAAAAAATACTCTTCTGTGCGTATAGGAAATGAATTTGAAGTTTTAGTTTTGGATCAAATTTGTGATTTTGATGGTTTTTTAATAGGTGGTGCAAACAACCTTTTAGTTAGCCCAAAACCTAAAAATATAGGAATTTTAGGAGATGGTTTTGATTTTATACAAATTTTAGATCGAAATAAAGATTTTATACATCTTCGCATAGGCTGCAAAACAAAATCAAGTAAAATATATCGCTTTGCTAAAGAAAATAATCTTAAGGGTTTTGAGTATTTAAGCAAAATTCCTGGCACACTTGGTGGTCTTTTGAAAATGAATGCAGGGCTTAAAGGAGAGTGTATCAGTCAAAATTTAATCAAAATTGCTACTTCTCAAGGCGAAATTCCAAGAGAAAATATAAATTTTGATTATCGTTTTTGTCCTTTAAATATGCCTTTTTTTTGGGCTGAATTTAAACTAAATTTTGGCTTTGATACCCTTAAAGATGAAGCTTTAAAAAATGCAAGAAGCAACCAACCTAATGGAGCAAGCTTTGGCTCTATCTTTAAAAATCCAAAAAACGACTTTGCAGGACGTTTAATCGAAGCTGTAGGACTTAAAGGATTTAACAAGGGAGATGCTATGTTAAGCGATAAACACGCAAATTTTTTAATCAATAAAAAAAATGCAAGTTTTGAAGATGCGTTTTTTCTTATCGAATTGGCTAGAAAAAAAGTCTTTGAAGAATTTGGCATAAACTTAGAAAATGAAGTGATTATTATCTAAAAATTTTTCAATATATCTTTAAATTAATTGATAGTTAATTTTAATTTTTTTATTTCATTATCTATAACACTAGCTAACATTTTTGGCATTTGATTTACAATATCTTGATAATTTTGTTTTGTATCTTGATCTTTTAATATCAAATTTAATTTTGCATTTTTTGCTGCAAGAATTTTTCCATTGCTTGTAGAAATAATTTTAAAATTAACACTAGCCACACCCTCTTTACTAGTTGTGATAAAATAATTTGTAATATTTACATAAAAATCTTGCAAATTTACCACCACAACATAATCTGTAAATTTGGCATACATTTTAGCCTTATCTTTTTCTTGTGTTAAAAAAGGACTTACATTTATAAGTTTTGCATCCTTAGGGCTAAAATATGACAAAGTTTTAGGATTTTGATAAATACCATTTGCAGCAGAATTAACCCAATCAAGCCTTAAACTTTGAATCAAATTTTTAGCAAATAATGTAGAAAATTCCTTATCACTCACCCTAAAACCATCTAAAAAATAACCAAAATTTTTCGTAGAAGTTAATACAATGGCAAAATCAATATCTTTATCTTTGGTGATTTGCGATTTTTTTTCAATCAAGGTAGAACTATCAAACAATGCTTTTTGTTGATTTAGATTTGGATTTGCAACATTTTGATTTAGATCTATTACTTCAAAACTATCTGCGCTTTTTTCAATTTTAATAACTTTTTTCTGAGAAAAATTATTCGCTAAAAGATTAGAACTTAAAACTAAACTTAAAAACAAAATGAAACAATACCTCATCTTCATCCTTATAAACTATTTAAATATAAAATTATACTCTTTATTTTATAAAAAATCTTGTAAAAAATTCCTAGATGAAACACAAATAAAAGGACTGGATTTATAATTTAAAGGGCTATATAAAATGTATTTTTTAGAAAAATCTCCCATAAATCCTCCATTTTGATTAATCAAAAAATCTCCTGCTACAATATCCCAAATATTAAGCTTTTCAAATCTTTTATAAACTCCTGCCCTAGCCTCTAAAATAGCACAAAATTTCAATCCAGAGCCTATATTAATAGCTTCTAATTGATGCTCTTTTGCAAAGTCTTCATCTTCTTTGCTAAGATGATTAACACTCAATAAGGCTTTATATTTATTTTTCTCGTATTCTTGCTGGTCAATTTGTAAAGGTTTATCGTTTTTATAAACCTTGGTTTTTGCATGAGCATAGAATATATCACCTTTTGATGGATTTTGTATGAGTGATAAAACAGGGCGATTGTCATGAACCAAACTTATCATAACGCAAAATTCATCACTGCCTTTTAAAAAACCACTTGTTCCATCAAGAGGATCGATAAGCCAAAAAGTTTTTAATTCTTCACACTCTTCTTTGCTGAGTAATTTTTCTTCTGATAGAATTTTAATATCCGTAGAACCCAAAATATCATTTAGAATTTTATTAGAAGCAAGATCTGCTGATGTAAGCGGGCTTTTATCTTCTTTTTCCCAAGTTTTGAAATTTTTTCTCTCTTCTAAAATAGCTTTAGAAGCTTGATTGCTAGCATTTATAGCAATTTCTAAAAATTTATCAAGATTAAGCATGATTATAAACTTTCTATAAGATTTTTTAAAATTATACAAGAAGATTTTGTGGAATTTTTAATTTCCACAAAAATTTTAATTATATTTTACTAGTTTCACCCAAATAAAGTTGTCTTGGACGGACTATTTTAAGATTTTCTTGCTCTTTTTGTTCTATCCACTGAGCTATCCATCCTGGGGTGCGTCCTATAACAAATAAAGTAGCAAACATTTCATTTGGAATACCTAAGGCTTTTAAAATAAGTCCACTATGAAAATCAACATTCGGATATAGCCCTCTTTGAACAAAATAATCATCACTTAAAGCAATCTCTTCTATACGCGTTGCTACTTTAATAAGATTGGTATCAATACCCAACTCATCAATAAGTTGATCACGAAGTTTTTTAAGTACTTTTGCTCTAGGATCAAAATTTTTATAAACCCTATGCCCAAAGCCCATCAAGCGGAAAGGATCGTTTTTATCCTTAGCTCTTTTGATGAATTCATCTACCCTATCAACACTACCTATTTGCTCAAGCATTCTAATAACACCTTCATTAGCTCCACCATGTGCATGACCCCAAAGCGCACCAATACCTGCTGCTATACAGGCATAAGGATGAGCGTGAGTTGAACCCACAGCACGAACTGTTGAAGTTGAAGCATTTTGCTCATGATCTGCATGAAGCATAAAAACTGTATCAAGTGCTTTTACTTCTATAGGTTTAAGCTCTACATGATCGTAAGGATAGGTTCTTAACATATATAAGAAATTTTCTGTAAAACCACGATCTAAATTTGGATAAGCCATAGGAAAGCCGTGTTTATATCTATAAGCAGTAGCCACTATAGTAGGGATTTTAGCTACTATTCTAGCTGCCATTTCCATATATTCTTCTTTTACATTCATGTTTAAATGATCAGGATAAAAAGCACTAAGCGATGAAACAGCACCTTGTAAAACTGCCATAGGATGAGCATTATCAGGGAAAGAATCAAAAAGACGATGCATACCTTCATGGATAAAAGAACGCTTTTTCATTTCATAACGAAATGCTTCAAGACGCGTAGCATCAGGTAATTCTTTATAAAGTAAAAGATGAACCACATCTAAATAAAGTTTGTTTTCAGCAAGCCACTCTATAGGATAGCCACGGTGCATTAAAATTCCGTTTTCTCCATCAATATAAGTGATTTTTGATTTACAAGTAGCTGTAGAAGTCAAGCCCTCATCATAAGAAAACATTCCTGTTTGTTTATAAAAACTTGACATATCTACAACGCTTGGCCCAGTTGTACCGTCATATATAGGAAATTCATAACTTTTTCCATTTCTATTATCGGTTATAGTAACGGAATTTGACATTTTCGCTCCTTTTATTGTTACTTTTATTAATTCTAACAAAAAAGGACGATTATGAGTTTTTTTATTATTAAATTTTTAAGATTTTGTTTGCTTTTTTGAGTAAAAAAGTAACTTTCATTTTTTAGAATTAGAAAGAAATTTAATCATACTCATAACAATAACAGCCTCAAATAACGCTGTTAAAATAAGTGCTGAATAAAGTTTCTCATCAATAACCTTGCCCGAATAACCCAGAGTAGCTGTTGCTATAAGCAAGGTTAAAGGCATAGAATGACTAAGACCAAATAAAATCATATTTTTAAAACCAATTCTTTTTAAAAAAACACTTGCACATAAAATTCTTAAACCCACCATAACAAACATAAGTAAAAATGCTTGTAAAACGATTTTATAATCTAAAATCATTTTAAGATCAAAGGTTGAACCTATATGGATAAAAAAAATAGGGATCAAAAACCCGTGTCCAAAAGTAGAAAGCTTGTGCTCAAGATCTTTTTTATGATCAAAAAAAGTAGCTATAAATGAACCTGCTATAAAAGAACCAAGAACGATTTCAAGTTTTGTAATAACCATAGCAACAATGATCAGTATAAAAATGGCCATACAAAATCTTATATCTTTTTCATTTTTATCTTCCCATGGCATAAGCACAACTTTAAGCTGAGGATACCACCAAAAAAGCACACCAAGCATTTTAAATCCAAGCAAACAAAGCCCCAAAAAGATATTAAGATATAAAATACTTTGCGCTACATCAATAATACCTGTTCCTTCGCGCAAAAAAGCTCCCGCTATAGTCAAAAGCACAATAGAAATCACCTCAGCTAAAGTAGCTACTATCATAGCAATATTTAGCCAATAACACTCTTTTCCAAAATCCTTAAAAAGTAAAGATAAAAGCCCTACACTCATCACAGGTATAATGATAACAAATACTAAAGAAAGTCCAAAAATCCATACTATAAAAGAAGATAAAGTATAAAGTAAAAAAATATAAAAAAAACTTTTTTTGGCGACTTCTTTATCCATATTAAAAAAGGCTCTTAAATTTACCTCCATACCCGCTATAAACATTAGATAATAAAAACCTACATTGGCTAAAAGTGCAAAATTTTCACTTTTTCCTATGAAACCAAAATACGCTATTATTGCCCCTAAAATAATTTCAGTAGCTGAAAGAGGCAAGCGTAAAATTCTCGCAATATGCGGAGAAAAAAGCAAACACAAGGCTATAACAATGAGAATTTTTAAATCGATTAAAGCCTGTGTATCAATGACACTCTGATGCAAAAGTAAATCCCATTTCTTTTAATTTTATTATATCTTGACTTGGTTCTTCACCTTTAGTGGTTAAATAATCCCCTATAACAATAGCCCCGGCACCTGCTTGAAAAATTTCATACTGCCTTTCTTGCAATACCACTTCACGTCCACCTGCAACCATGATTACAGTTTGAGGCAAAGCCTCTTTGGTGTCACGCACGATTTTTAAAGCTTCATCAGCACTAAGTCTTGGAACTTGTAGTTTTAAATTTTCATTTGCTATAAAAAAATTAATAGGCGTTGAAAAAGGTTGTAATTCTTGCAAAGATTTTCTAAAACTTAGCCTATCTTCTTCGCTCTCACCCATACCATAAATTCCACCACAACAAAGCATAAGCCCTGCTTCTTTAGCGTTTAAATTGGTTTGAAATCTACTTTCCCAAGTATGTGTGGTGCAAATTTGTGGAAAAAATTCCTTAGAACTTTCAAGATTGTGATTATAAGAAAAAATTCCTGCTTTTTTAAGTTCTTTGAGTTGTTCCACGCTTGCCATACCATTACAGGCAATTAAAAGCAAATTGGGCACTTCTTTTTGCACAGCCTTGGCAGCTTCGCAAACATACTCAAGCTTTTCATCATCAAGCCCAAGTCCTGCCGTAACCAAACAAAAACCCAAGGCTTCATTTTTCTTTGCCATTTTTGCTTCTAAAACGATTTGTGAAAGTTCTTTACGACGATATTTTTGAATATCTGTTTTTACATGAGCGCTTTGGGTGCAGTATTTACAGTCTTCTGAACAATTTCCACTCGCTATATTTGAAATAGCACAAAGCATGATTTGCATTCTAATCCTTCATTTCTTTTTTGATTTTACACTTTAAACATTCTAAGAATGTACCTTTTTTAAGCTCTTTTATCACTAAAGTTTCGCCACACTCTTCGCATTTTTCTTCACTTGGTTTGTATTTGCTTATAAAATTGCATTTTGGATAAGCACTACAGCCATAAAATTTACCACGTTTTGAAAAGCGTTCTACAATTTCACCTTTTTGACAACTTGGACAAGTAATGCCTGTACCATTAGCTTTAGCTTTTGTGGCTGTATTTTCGCTTTCGTTTTTGCTTTCACTTTTTAAATTTCTTGAATACTTGCATTTTGGGAAATTTAAACACGCTACAAATTCTCCAAAACGCCCTTTTCTAATAGCAAGCTCTCCGCCACAATCAGGACAACTTTCGCCTAGTTTTGTGACAGTTTTTTGACTAGCTATTTTTGTTTTTCCTTCTTCGATTTTTCTCATAAAAGGATAGTAAAATTCTTTTAAAGTTTCTTGCCAATCTGCCTTATCTTCTGCGATTTCATCTAGCGTATTTTCAAGGTTTGAAGTAAATTTACTATCTACTATATCGCTAAAATTTTTCTCAAGCACTTCGGTTACATTAAAAGCAACATCGCTAGGAATGAGTTGTTTTTTATCTATTGTTACATAATCACGGCTTGTAAGTATAGAAATGGTTGGTGCATAAGTAGAAGGGCGACCTATGCCTAAACTTTCAAGTTTTTTTACAAGTCCTGCTTCTGAATACCTTGAAGGTGGTTCGGTAAAATGTGAGTTCATTTCTAAATTTTGCACTTTTAAATTTTGGCCTATTTTAAAATTTGGCAAAATTTTATCCTTATCCATATCACCATAAACTTTATAATATCCATCAAAAAGGATTTTTCTACCGCTTATTTTAAAAACTGCTCTATCATTTTTTACAAATACATTTTGAGTTTGAGAGATAGCAGGACTCATCTGACAAGCTAAAAAGCGATTGTAAATAAGTGTGTAAAGTTTTAACTCATCTTTGTCTAAAAATTTAGCCGAAATTTCTGGAGTAAAACTTAAATTTGTAGGGCGTATAGCTTCATGAGCTTCTTGAGCGCCTTTAGTCTTTGTAGTATATACATTTGCTTTGCTTGGAAGATAGTCTTTGCCAAAATTTGCTTGTATGAATTTTCTTGCATTTTCTACTGCTTCTTTGGCTAAATTTAAACTATCGGTTCTCATATAAGTAATAACCCCCATCACGCCTTCATGGGTATTTACTCCTTCATAGAGCTTTTGAGCTATCATCATGGTTTTTTTAGGGTTAAAACCAAGGCGATTGCTGGCACTTTGTTGTAAAGTTGAAGTCATAAAAGGAGGCGGCGGAGCGATTTTTCTTTCTTTGCTTTCAATGTCACTTATACTATAAACTTCATTTTTACAAGCTTCTAGTATAAGTTTAGCACGATCTTTGTTGGTAATGGTAAGTTTTTCTATCTTGGCTTTATCAAACTCAACTAGTTCTGCATCTAAATCTTTTTGAAAAATCATATCAATACTAAAGTATTCTAGGGGTACAAAGGCACGAATTTCTTTTTCACGATCGACTATGATCTTTAAAGCCGCACTTTGAACACGCCCAGCACTAAGTCCTCTTTGAATTTTTTGTCCTAATAAAGGGCTGAGCTTATACCCTACAATGCGATCTAAAAGGCGTCTGGTTTGCTGAGCATTTACAGAATGCATGTTTAATTTTCTTGGATTTTTTAAAGCATTTTCTATAGCGCTTTTAGTGATTTCATGAAAAACAATGCGTGGTAAGGTGTTTTCATCTTTTCCTATAGCTTTTGCAATATGATAGGCTATAGCCTCTCCTTCTCTATCTTCATCCGTTGCAAGATAGACTTCTTTGGCATCTTTGGCTTTGCTTCTAAGTTCTTTAACTAAGGCGCTATGATCACTTGTGATTCTATACTCAGGGATAAATTCATCATCTTCTATTTTAATCCCAAAGCTTGATTTAGGCAAATCTCTAATATGTCCTTTAGAAGCGATAACTTCATAATCTTTTCCCAAAAAATTTCCTATGGTTTTAGCTTTTGCAGGAGATTCTACTATGATTAAATTTTTCTTCATTTTGCACCCTTGTTAAATAAAAAGCTGAATTTAGCTAAAAATATTTAAAATTCTACTTATAAAATATATTTTAATCAAGCTAAAATATTTTAAAAACAAAACTATCATAACAAAATAAATAAAATATAATTTTAAGTAATTTTAAATACAAACCATAATTTTTGGAGTATAATAAAATAAAAAAGGTAAAAATTATGAATGACAAAACTTATAAATTTCATCCAAATGACACAAAAATGGATAAAAAAATAATTCAAATTACTGAAAAGTCCGGATTTAAAGCAGCTGTGTTTTCTATGGCTGCTATGACTATGCTAGGAAGCGTGGTCATTTCATCTGCTCTGCCTGCTATCAACAGACATTTTGAAGAACTTTTAACCCAAAGTGGCGCTACTCTTGCTTCAAGTTTCACATTAGCTCATCTTGATATACTTGTTCGCTTAGTTTTAACCATCCCTGCTATTTTTGTTGTCATTTTATCTCCATTTGCTGGTATTTTAATGGATAAATTTGGCAAATTAAAATTTATTCTTCCAGCTATGGTGGTTTGGACTATTTCTGGGATAAGTGGCTTTTTCTTAAATGATATTTATACTATACTGACTTCAAGAGCTATTTTTGGTATGGCAACTGCTTTTATAATGACAGGCGCTTCGGCTTTGCTTGGGGATTATTATAGTCGTGGTGGCTTTAATCGCAGAGAAAATGCTTTAAGTCTTCAAGGATTTTTTTGTGCAGTAGGGGGTGCTGTTTTTATTTCTATTGCGGGATTTGTTTCAAATTATTCTTGGCGTTATCCTTTTTTGGTATATGGACTTGGAATTTTAATTACCTTAATGGCTATCATTTATCTTTTTGAACCTAGAAAATTTAAATTCTATAATCATACAAAAATAGAAACAAAAACAAATTATTGGCAATTTTTCCCTATCTATTTTATAGGTTTTTTTATCATGGTAGTTTATTATATTTCGCCAACTCAACTTCCTTACTATATAGAAGAACATTTGGGATTGGATCCTAAATATATAGGTATTTCGATGTCTGTATCTGCGCTATGTTATGGTTTTTTCTCTCTAAGCTATAGATATATTATAAAATTCTTAAGTATTAAAACTATCTATGTTTTAACTCTTTTTATCGTATCTTGTTCTTTTTTACTGCTTTTTTTAGTAGATAGCTTTTTCACAGTTTTAATCGCCTTAGCTTTGCTTGGAATGGGTGGAGGTATTATGCTTGTAAATAATACGGCTTATCTTTTTTTAATCTGTCCTGAAAATGCTCGCTCTAGGGCTTATGGAATTTTAGCAAGTTGTATATTTTTAGGACAATTTTTAAGTCCTATTATCTCTCAACCTATCGTTAGACAAATGGGTCTTGTAGATGCTTTTTTAATATGGTCAATAGTAATTTTTATAGTGTGCATTGTGTTTTTATTTTTAAAGCAAAAACCTAGAATAAATTAGCAAGAAAAATCTTGCTAATTTTATTTATTACAAACCTACCGCACTTAAAGTTTGGTATTTACTCATATAAATTTGAGCTTCAATTTTTCTCATCGTATCAAGTGCTACTTGAACTACAATAAGTACAGAAGTGCCGCCAAAATGAAAAGGCACACCCATAAATTTCACCAAAACCCAAGGTAAGGTTGCAACAAGCCCTAAATAAATAGAACCTGATAAAGTTAAACGAGAAGCTACTTCGTTAAGATAACTTGAAGTTCCTTCACCTGGACGAATTCCAGGGATAAAACCGCCTTGTTTTTTCAAATTTTCTGCTATGTCTTTAGCGTTAAATACAATAGAAGCATAAAAATAAGCAAAGAAAATTACAAACAAGAAAGTTAGAACATGAAACAAATAACCATTTGGATTTAAAAAGTCATTAATGGCTTGTAGATAAGGATTTGTACTAGTTTGTAAAATTGTTGTTGGAAACATCAAAATCGCACTAGCAAAAATCGGTGGAATAACCCCACTAAGATTGAGTTTAATAGGAATATAATTCATAATGCGTTTATTTTGATTTTGCATTACAACTTTACGAGAATAAGAAATAGGAATTCTTCTTTCTCCAAGTTCTATATAAATAATCACCCCTATGGTGATTAAAATCAAAGCAAAAATTGCAAAAGCGGTTAAGAAATTCATCTCGCCTGAATTAATTTGTCCTACAGTTCCTGAAATCGCTCTTGGGATACCTGAAACAATACCTGCAAAAATGATTAAAGAAATACCATTTCCTATACCTCTTTGTGTGATTTGTTCGCCAAGCCACATTAAAAGCATAGTTCCTGCAAGCATAGAAATAGCACAAAGTGCGATAAACATATTTAAATCTTCTACCATTATGGCCCCTGCACCACCACGACCATGTAAGCTTTGCAAACCTATAGCAACGCCTATACTTTGAACTAAAGTAATCACAATAGTCGCATAACGGATAATTTGCATATATTTTTGCATACTATCACGCTCTTTTTTCATTTTACCAATATTTGGAAAAGTTGCTGCAAGAAGCTCCATAATAATAGAAGCAGTAATATAAGGCATAATACCTAAAGAAATGATAGAAAAGCGTTCAGCCGCTCCACCACTAAAAACATTAAATAAACCCAAAGCATTGTTTTGATTGTTATTAAAAAATTCCGCAATCACATCAGCATTGACGCCAGGAACTGGTACATAAGCCAGAACCCTATAAGCAAATAAAAATGCTAAGGTGATTAAAATCTTATTCGTCAATGCTCTATTCATTATTTTGATCCGGTGACGCTAATATTCTCGTCTTTGATTTTTGATACTAAGTCTTTTGCACTTGCACCAATTAATTTAATTTTATTCACAGATTTTGAAATTTTGTGAACACTTTTAATACTCTCAAATGTAATTTCACTAAGCTTTTTTACAGCTGTGATTTTTTCAACATTGATCACATAAGGTTTTTGAATTTTAGAAGTAAAACCTACTTTTGGTAGTCTTCTTTGAAGTGGTTGTTGACCCCCTTCAAAACCTCTTTTTTCATTATAACCTTTTCTAGCAGTTTGACCTTTACCCCCTTTAGTAGCAGTCTTACCCATGCCAGAACCTTGACCACGGCCAATTCTTTTAGTTTTATGCGTTGAACCCGCTGCTTTTGTTAAATTCATCTTCTTATCCTTTTAACATTGTTAAAGCTTTGATTGTAGCACGAACCACATTAGCTGAATTATTTGAACCCAAAGACTTGGTTAAGATGTCTTTAATACCTGCAAGTTCCACGATAGGGCGTGTAGAACCACCTGCGATAACTCCCGTACCTTCGCTAGCTGGTTTAAGTAAAATTCTACTTGCGTTGTATTTCACCTCTACATCGTGAGCGATAGTTGAGCCTTTAGTTTTAACTTCAACAATATTTTTAAACGCATCATCAACAGCTTTACGGATAGCATCTGGAACTTCCTTAGCCTTACCATAACCAACACCTACTAAACCTTTGCGGTTTCCAACGATAACTAAAGCAGTAAATCTAAATCTTCTACCACCTTTAACAACCTTAGTAACTCTGCCGATATCGACGATTACTTCTTCAAATTCTTCTCTATTATATTTTTCCATCGATTTATACCCCTTATAGCCTAATGCCATTTTCTCTTAAAGATTCAGCTAAAACTGCAATAACACCATGATATACATAACCATTTCTATCAAAAACAGCTTGTTCTATCTTTTTAGCTTTTAAAGTTTTAGCAAATTCAGCAGCGATTTTTTTAGCACCTTCTTTATTTGCTTTAACGCCAAGTTTGCGTCCATCAACTGCTGCTAAAGTTACAGCTTTTATATCATCAATCGCTTGGATATATAGAGTTCTGTTTGATTTAAATACAGAAATTCTTGGAAAATTTTCACAACCTGAAATTTTCGCTCTAATTCTCTTTTTTCTTTTGATTCTTAAAGTTAGTTTTCTTTTTAATACATTTGCTCTCATATTCTACCCTTACTTCTTAGATGTCTTACCAGCTTTGCGGATAATGCGTTCATCAGAATACTTAACGCCTTTTCCTTTATATGGCTCTGGTGGTCTAAATTCACGAATTTGAGCAGCAACTTGACCTACAACTTGTTTATCACTTCCTTTAACCGCAATAGTATTTTTATCCACTACAATTTCAATTCCTTCTGGAATATCATAATTAATAGGATGAGAAAAACCAAGACTTAGTTCTAAAACTTTACCTTTTAAGGCTGCTTTATAACCAACTCCGTTGATTTCAAGAGTTTTTGAAAAACCTTGAGTTAAACCTACAACGATATTGTAAGCTAAAGCTCTATAAGTTCCCCAATAAGCTCTACTTTGTCTGTCTTCACCTTTTGGAGAAAAAAGAATATTATTATCTTTAATCTCAACATTTACATTTGCTTTAGTATCAAGTTCTTTTGCCAAATTTCCTTTTTTAAATTTAAGCAAATTTCCTTCTAATTTTACTTCTACTCCTGCTGGAATAGCAATCGGTTGTTTACCTATACGAGACATATTTTTCCTTTTTACTTGTCTAGGATATTTCTACTTTTTTAAAAGAATGGATACCCAATGCCATAAAAAGCAGATTTTTTACCAAATGGTACATAAAATTTCGCCGCCAACACCTGCTTTATAAGCTTCATCATTAGCTAAAACGCCATGACTTGTGCTAACTACGATAGTACCATAACCATTTTTAAAACGCTTGATTTCATCTTTACCTTTATAAACACGACGACCAGGCTTAGAAATTCTTTTAAGCTCATTGATAACACTCTTACCTTTTTCATCGTATTTTAAAACTACATTGATAAATTTCTTTTTATCTTCTTCAATAACATTAAAACTCTCAATATAGCCCTTAGCTTGAAAAATTCCAACTAAAGCTTCTACAACTTTAGAATGTAAAAGCTTGGTTGTTTCAAGCTTTCTCATTCCTGCATTTCTGATACGAGTGAGTGAATCTGAAATAATATCATTTATCATATTTTATCCTTACCAACTTGCTTTCTTAAGACCTGGAATCAAACCTTCATTGCCCATTTTTCTTAAGCAAACTCTGCAAATTCCAAAATCTCTATAAACCGAATGCGGACGCCCACAAATTTGGCATCTTGTATAACCTCTAACCTTAAATTTAGGCTTGCGTGCCGCTTTTGCAATCATTGATTTTTTAGCCATCTTACTTTCCTTTTGTAAATGGCACACCGATAAGTTCTAATAACTTTTGTGCCTGTTTGTCATTTTGTGCTGTTGTAACTATAGAAATGTTCATACCATGAGTTCTTAAAATTTTATCATACTCCACTTCTGGGAACATCAACTGCTCATCAAGACCGAAGTTATAGTTTCCGCGTCCATCAAAACCATCTCTACTTAAACCTCTAAAGTCTTTCACCCTTGGCAAAGCAATAGAAATTAATTTATCAAGAAAAGCATACATATTTTCTTTTCTTAAAGTTACCATTACACCTACAGGAAAACCTTCGCGAACTTTAAATCCTGCAACTGATTTTTTAGCTTTAGTAATCACAGCCTTTTGTCCTGCAATTAAAGAAATAGTATCTGCAACATTTTGCAATACTTTTTGATCTTTAGCCAACTCACCAGCACCTACGCTAATAACTACTTTTTCGATCACAGGGATAAGCATAGAATTTTTAATATCAAATTCTTTAACCAATGCAGGTTTAATGCTTTGATTATATTTTTCTTTTAATCTCATCATTGCTTACTCCTGAACTTTTGCCACATTGGAAATATCCATTGGCATTTCTTTATTGATAAAACCACCATTTGGGTTTTTCTCACTCGGCTTAATAGCTTTTTTAGCGATTTTACATCCTTCAACTACCACTTTAAGTGTTTTTGGATATACCGCTAAAACTTTACCTGTTTTACCTTTATCATCGCCTGTGATAACCTTAACGCTATCACCTTTTTTGATTTTTAATTTAACCGCCATTATAATACCTCCGGTGCTAGTGAAACGATTTTCATAAAGCCACCATATCTAACTTCTCTGCCCACTGGCCCAAAGATACGAGTTCCGATAGGCTCTCTTTTGTTATCAAGAATAACCGCAGCATTTTCATCAAAACGAATCAAAGAACCATTATCTCTATGAATTTCTTTTTTAGTTCTAACGATAACCGCTTTTACCACTTGACCTTTTTTAACTTTTCCATTTGGTAAAGCTTTTTTAACAGATGCAACGATTACATCACCTACGGTAGCGTATCTTCTTTTGCTACCCCCTAAAACCTTGATACACATTAATTCTTTTGCACCGCTATTATCAGCAACTGCAAGTCTTGTAAAACTTTGAATCATTACTCAACTCCTGTAGCTAATACAGATTTTAAGCGAAATGATTTTCTTTTTGAAAGTGGTCTGCATTCTACTGCAACAACAGTATCACCCACTTTAACTTCATTTCTCTCATCATGAATTAGATATTTTTTAAAGCGTTTAACAATTTTTCTATATCTTGGATGAACCACTTTTCTTTCAACCAAAACACTTGCGGTTTTTTCACCAGCGATTTTAACAACAACGCCTTGAATTTCTCTTTTAAATGCCATTTTCTATCCTTATCTTAAAGCGTTAATTGCTGTATTTATTCTAGCAATGTCTTTTTTTACTTGGCTAATCTCTTTTGGATTAGTAAGTTGCATTGTTTTTAGCTTTTGTTTTAAAGTGAATAAAAGCACCTTTTTTTCTTTTAGCATTGTTGCAAGCTCAGCTGCTGTTTTATCTTTAATCTCAGTATATTTCATTTTGGCTCTCTCTTGTAACAAACTTAGTTTTAAATGGAAGTTTATGCATAGCTAAAGTCAATGCTTCTCTTGCCATTTCTTCGCTTACTCCTGCCATTTCATAAATGATACGACCTGGCTTGATATTCATTACCCATTCCTCAACAGCACCTTTACCTTTACCCATACGAGTTTCTAAAGGTTTTTTTGTCAAAGGCTTATCTGGAAAAACTCTAATCCAAGTTTTTCCTTGTCTTTTAACAAAACGAGTTAAAGCGATACGCGCTGCTTCGATTTGGCGTGAGTTAATGCGTCCTGCTTCAGTTGCTTTTAATGCAAATTCACCAAAAGTAAATTCTGTTCCACGATTAGCATAACCTCTGTTACGCCCTTTCATCATTTTGCGATATTTAGTTCTTTTTGGCATTAACATGATTATTTACCCCTTCTTGTGCGTCTTGGCTTTTTAGCTGGAGCACTTTCTTCAGTTTTTTCAGGTTGCATACCTTTGTGCAATACTTCACCTTTAAAGATCCATACTTTAACTCCTATGTTTCCATAAGTAGTTCTAGCTTCTGCAAAACCATAATCGATTTTTGCTCTTAAAGTATGAAGTGGAACGCGTCCTTCAAGATACCATTCTGTTCTTGCCATTTCAGCACCGCCTAAACGACCGGAAACTGAAACTTTAATTCCTTTAGCACCTGCTTTTTGCGCACCTTGGATTACTTTTTTCATTGCTCTTCTAAAAGCAATTCTTTTTTCAAGTTGAGTTGCAACACTTTCAGCAGCAAGTTGAGCTGAAGCTCCTGCTTTTCTTTCTTCTTTGATATTGATATTTACATCTTTACCGATTAAATCTTGCAATTCTTTTCTTAAATTATCAACATCACTACCTTTTTTACCGATGATGATACCTGGTCTTGCAGCAATTACAGTAACGCGAAGTTTTTTAGCGGTTCTTTCTACTAAAATTTGGCTAATTCCTGCGTAATAAAGTTTTCTTTTTAAGAAAGCTCTGATTTTGTAATCTTCACCGATATTTTCTACTAAATTTGCTTTAGTTGGAAACCATCTTGATTCCCAGTTTCTATTGATTCCTAGTCTTAGACCAATTGGATTAACTTTTTGTCCCATTAGCTTTCCTTTTTCGCTGTTGCTTTTTTAGTGCTTGTTGTTTTTTTAGCTGGAGCTTTTGTTGTAGTAGTTTTTTTAGCTACTGGAGCTTTTTTAGCTACTGTTTTTTTCTCTTCAGATTTCACTTCCGCTTTTGCCACTTCTACTAAAATATGTGAAGTTGGTTTTCTAATACGACTTGCACTTCCTCTAGCTCTTGGTCTAAATCTTTTTAATACTGCAGCTGCGTCAACACGACAACTTTTTACAATCACTTCGTTTGCTTCAAAGCCACCATTTGCTACTGCGCTTGAAATTGCGTTTGCAATGTATTTTGCACCTTTATTTGGCATAAATTTTAAACTAGCCATAGCTAATTCTGCATTCATCCCCTGAACTTCTCTAGCAATCAATCTTGCTTTAGTTGGAGATAATCTTATGAATTTAATTAATGCTTTACTCATATCTTATCCCTTACTTACCAATTTTCTTTTGCACAGAGCCTTTATGCCCTTTAAATGTGCGTGTTGGAGCAAATTCACCAAGTTTATAACCGATGTGATTTTCAGTAATATAAACCGGAATGAAGCTTTTACCATTATGAACATTAAATGTAAGTCCTATCATATCAGGAGTAATTGTGCTTCTTCTTGACCAAGTTTTAATTGGTTTATTATCATTAGCCTTTTTAGCAGCGATGACTTTTTTCATTACATGATCATCAACAAAAGGACCTTTTTTTAGTGATCTAGCCATCTTACTTTCCTTTTCTTCTTGAAATTATTAGCTTATCGCTAGCCTTTTTACGACGAGTTTTCGCACCTTTGGTTGGTTTACCCCACGGAGTTACTGGATGACGGCCTGAATTTTTCTTACCTTCACCCCCACCGTGCGGGTGATCTACTGGGTTCATTGCAGAGCCACGAGTTTGTGGGCGGATACCTCTATGGCGATTTCTACCTGCTTTACCGATAGTTACATTAGCCCATTCTTCATTTCCAACTTCGCCGATACTTGCCATACATTCAGCTAAAACTTGTCTCATTTCGCCACTTGCAAGTCTTAAAATAACATATTTTTCTTCTTTACCCATAAGTTGTGCATAAGCACCTGCAGAACGGATCATTTGACCGCCTTTACCTGGTTTTAACTCAACATTATGAACAATAGTACCCACAGGAATGTTTTTAAGTTTCATTGCATTGCCTGGTTTAATATCAAGTCCGCTTTCAGCAGCTGAAACTATATCACCAACGCTTAATCCACGTGGTTGAAGAATATATCTTTTTTCCCCATCTTTATAAGCAATCAAAGCAATTCTACAATTTCTATATGGATCATACTCGATTGCTTCTACTTTGCCTTCTATACCGAATTTACGACGTTTAAAATCAATAATTCTGTAAAGTTTTTTAGCACCCGCTTCTTTATGACGACTTGTAATTCTTCCATAGCTGTTACGACCCGCGTGTGCTGGAAGTTTAACAAGTAGTGAGCGTACACTTGGTTTAGCTGTAATATCTTCAGAACTTAAACCTGTGATATATCTTCTACTTGGAGTATATGGTTTATAAGTTTTAATTGCCATCTTAAGCCTCCGTATTTTCTAAGCTAACACCTTCGGGTAGCTTAACATAGAATTTTTTGTAATCGTTTCTTTGACCTAAACGACCTCTAAAACGCTTAATTTTTCCATCCATTCTTAAGGAATTGATGCTTTTTGGAGTTACACCAAAATACTCTTTTAAAACCGCTTTTAAGCCTGTTTTAGTCATTTTTGGCGAAGTTTGAATAACTACGACACCTTGCTCTTGCAAATTCAAACTTTTTTCTGTGTAAAGTATAGTCTTTATATCAGTAATATCTGCCATAATTATCCCTCTTTTGTAATAGATTCTAACGCTGATTTTTCCATAATAACAGCATTAAATACAGATACTAAATAAGCATTTACTTCAGTTACATCAACTACATAGCAATTTGCTAAATTTCTGTAAGCTAAAAGTGTTTTTTCATCTAGTAAATCTTTAACGATTAAAGCATCTTTGACGCCAAGTTTTTTAATCACAGCGTTTGCATCTTTTGTTTTACCACTTTCAATAGCCAAAGAATCAGCAGTAAATAACACACCTTTAGCTGCTTTATCTGCTAAAGCTCTTTCAAGCGCCAATCTTTTTTGTTTTTTATTTACTTTTTGGAAGTAGTTTCTTTCATTTGTTGGACCAAAAGCAACCGCACCGCCTACCCAAACGTTAGTTCTTGTTGAACCCGCTCTAGCACCGCCACGACCTTTTTGTCTCCAAGGTTTTTTACCACCACCACTTACATCACTTCTACCTTTAGTATGAGCTGTATTTGCTCTTAAACTTGCAAGGTAAGATTTTACATACAAGTAAAGATTGTGTGGATTTACTTCCGCATATTTTGAAGGTAAATCAAGTTCACCTGCTTTTTCTAATTTATCATTTAAAACAACTACTTTACTCATTTTGCAATCCTTATTTTACCCATAGCACCATTATAACCTGGTACTGCACCTTTAACTACTAAAATTTTATTTTCAGCATCATAAGATACAACTTCGTTTTTAACGGTCACTTTAGTATTTCCATAGTGTCCTGCCATTTTCATACCTGGTTGAACACGACCTGGCCATTCTCTATTACCAATAGATCCATGGCGTCTGTGAAATCTAGAACCGTGACTTGCTGGACCCCCTGCAAAGTTATGTCTCTTCATAACACCGCTATAACCTCTACCTTTAGTGTTAAAGCTTACTTTTAAAATTTTTGCTTCATTTAATGGAGTTTCATCTAAATCTCCTGCTTCAGTATTTGCTACTTCTAAAGTCGCAAATCTATTGTATTCTGCAGAAAGATTGTATTTTTTTTGTTGTCCTGCGACACATTTATTACTTGCTTTACCTTTTGGATATGCTACTAAAGCCTTTCCGCCTTCAACTTCACATACTTTTGCATTTACAACTCTTAGTAAAGTTACAGCGATACTTGGATTAGTAATTGTTCTGCTCATTCCAATTTTTTCTACAATATATTCCATATCTTATCCTTACTTACCCATAGCTCTTACTTCAACGCTTACTTCTGGCGCTAAATCAAGCTTAGTTAAAGAATCAACTGTATCTGGAGTCGCTGCTACTATATCTAGCATACGCGCGTGAATTCTTATTTCAAACTGCTCACGAGAATCTTTGTTAATGTGTGGAGATTTTAAAACTGTATAGCGTTTGATTTTGGTAGGCATTGGTATCGGACCTCTAATATCCGCACCTGTTCTTTTAACAGCTTCTACGATTGCTGCAACTGTTCTGTCTAGTACTCGATGGTCATAAGCTTTTAGCTTAAGCCTAATTCTTTCCATAATATTTCCTTTAAAAAGAACTCGTTAGTTAAAAACTAACCAATTTATAAAAATTGAAATGAGAGTATATAAAATCTTGTTTTTAAAGTCAAGAAATTCAATGAAAATTTTATATTATTTTCCTTTTTAAAAGGACGAAATTGAAATATTTTATTTTTTGGTGAAAATTTTAACAATCAATGAATTATATTTATTTTAAGGAATAAAATATATAATTATCCAAAAAAAATTAAATTATCAAAACATAACGTCAAAATGTTTTGTAAAATAATTTTTTTATATTTACTTAAGGAAAAAGCATAAAATTCATCTTTTACATTTTAACGTTTTGCACTTTTGCCTTTGGCGTAAACCTTGAAAATTCACTAACCTGCATCAATAAAGGATTAAATTCTCTTAAAGATCCTTATAGTAGAGATAAAGAACTTATTTTTATGCCTATTTATGCCTATTTATGATATTTTGCAATTTTATGGAATACGTGGTGCTAGAGTAGGTGCTGCAGATTATCAATGTAACATTAAAGACAAAAAGATAGTTTGCGATATTAAAAATTTTTTTGTAGGCGACGAAATTTTTATTCTTGCTTATACTGAAAATCTTAGAATTATTTATAGTGATTTCAAAGAAGATTTTGGAAAAATAAATGTCTATGCAAAAGATATTCAAATTGGCAACATTTTAAAAAGCACTCTTAACAAACATCAAAAAAATAATAATTTTATTAAACTTGCTTTACAAAAATATTCTTTAAATTATGAAGGAAAAATACAAGGAGCTAAATTCAACTCACAACTTAATATCGTAAGCAAAGATTTAGAATTCAATGCAAATTTAAACAATATTTCACAAAAAGAATTTGAAAATGTTTTTAAGTATGTCAAAGAATGTGGTTGTGGCATTTTTATCTCAAGTACTTTTGAAATTTTGAAAAAATATAAAAAAGAATTACATTGTAAAAGTCAAATTTGCAGAGAAAATAGAAAAAGATTTTTATTTTATGTAAAAAATAATTTAAGTTAAATTTGTCCATCTTCACATAAATTACAAAAATTTTAAAATAATTTAAAGTCTTTTACTTTAATCTCCCTTCAAATTAAAATAACCTATAAAAAATTAATAATATATATTATTCATTTTCAAAAAATCTCTTAGTTTTTCATATTCTCCATTTTCTAAATAGCGATGTTTTCCAGCCTTTAACATGCCAAGATCTAAAGCTCCAAATGCCACTCTTTTAAGATCCATCACTTCTAAATCAAAATGCCCAAAAAAACGTCTTAGCTCTCTATTTTTACCTTCATTAATGATTACTTTTAGCTTCGTATAGCCACCACTTGAGCCAAAAATTTCAAAGTCTATAAAAGGAGCAAAACTCATAGAGGTAATTTTAGTTTTTGAGTGAGCTCCTTTTTTTTCATTTTGAATTTCTAGGCCATTTTGCATTGCTTCAATGGTTTGTTTATTTATTACGCCTTTAACTTTAAGATAATATTCTCTTTCTAAATCACTATGCATTAAAGCATCAGCAATCACAGGAGAATCTGTAAGCAAAAGCAAGCCCTCGCTTGCATAATCCAGCCTACCTACGCTAAGCCAAGTACTAAATTGTCTTGGCAAGGTATCGTATATAGTTTTTCTTCCACGATCATCTTTTTTACTGACAATTTCACCTTTTTGTTTATGGTAGATTATCACGCTAAATTGCGTTCTTTTTTGCACTCTTTTGCCCTTAACAAAGACTTTATCATCAAATTTAACTTCATCGCTTAAAAGGGCAATTTTATTGTTTATTTTTACTAAGTCTTGTTTGATAAGTTCATCAGCTTCACGGCGTGAATAACGAGTGTTATGGGATATAAATTTATTAATTCTCATTTGATCTTCCTTAAAAGGGCGTTTTTGCCTTTTTTACATTACAAAAATAGTTGGAACTATGGTTGGGTATTTTTTAATCTTTCTAAAGATATGTTTTCTTAAAACTTGGCGGATTTGATTTTCTAAAAATCTTGGATCATTGAGTACTTCATCTTTAACATTGATGAAAAATTGTCCTAAAACTTCAGCCATATCTTTGCTAAAAGCATGATCGTGTTTGTCAGCTACTAACCCATAACTAAATACTCTTGGTTTATTGATCAGTGTTTTTGTGGCTTTGTCAATTTGTGCGATAATAACCACTATGCCACTATCTGCAAGTTTTTGGCGATCTATAACTACATCATCGGCGATTTGTTTGTTGATTTGATTATCTACAAAAACTTTACCTGTTTTTACGGTTTTTATGCGTTTGACATATTTTTGGCAAAGTTCTACTTGATCGCCATCACTCATAAGATAAATATTTCTTTCAGGGATACCGCACTTCATCGCTGTTTCTTTGTGTTTGGTGATGTGATTGTATTCTCCATGAACTGGTAGGAAAAATTTAGGCTTAGTAAGGGTTAGCATAAGCTTTTGCTCTTCTATACTAGCGTGTCCGCTTACATGAATTTCACTAAATTCTTGATACGCTACTTTAGCTCCTGCTTTTAAAAGATAGTCAAGCACCGCAGAAACACTTGCTTCATTTCCTGGTATGGCTTTAGCTGAAATAATCACTTGATCTGTAGGTTTGATTTTTATAAATTTATGCTCATCAGTTGCCATTCTATAAAGTGCACTCATGGTTTCGCCTTGACTTCCTGTAGTTACGATAAGCACTTCATTGTCTTTATATTTGCTTACTTCATCAGCATCGATGAAAATTTTTCTATCAAGTTTGATGTAGCCTAATTCCATAGTGGTATAAAGATTTCTTTCCATAGAACGACCGATCACACAAACTTTTCTACCGTATTTTAAACCATAAGTGATAGCTTGATAAACGCGGTGGATATTAGAACTAAAAGTACTCATGATCACCCTGCCTTTGGTACGTGCAAAGATTTGATCAAAAGTTGGCCCTACGGAGCTTTCACTTTTTGTATAACCTTCTTTGTACGAATTTGTACTATCGCTTAAAAGACATAAAACCCCTTCTTCTCCATAATGTGCCAAACGTCCTAAGTCTGTTGGATAGCCATCGATTGGAGTTTGATCAATTTTAAAATCACCTGTGTGGATAATCGTTCCTGCTTTTGTTTTGATCGCAAGTGCTGAAGCATCAATGATAGAATGCGTGATGTGGATCCACTCTATATCAAATTCGCCTATCTCATAAACACGGCGTTTTTCTACAGGGCGAAACCATTTGCGTTCTGCTTTTAAGCCATGTTCTTCAAATTTGTTTGAAATCATTCCTAAAGCCAAAGGTGTAGCGTAGATAGGAAATTGGAATTCTTTAAAGAAATAAGGCACTGCACCGATATGATCTTCGTGTGCATGAGTGATCACTATACCACGAATTTTATCTTTAATTTTTCTTACATAGTCAAAATCAGGGATGATAATATCTACCCCATGCATAGTTCCATCAGGAAAACTCATACCTATATCTACTATAATTGCATCTTTATTGGTTTCAAAAACACTGATATTTCCACCAATTTCTCCTAAACCTCCTAAAGGAGTAATGCGGATTTTATGCTCGCTAGAATTATTATATTTTAAAGGGTGTAAGCGGTTTTCATGTGAAACACGGTTAGCTTCTATACATTCTGCAAGAGCGATTTGCCAATCTTCATTACCTGTGAGTTTTGAAGGAAGATTGCGATTTTTCTTCTTTTTTTTCTCAGTTTTATTTTCTGAGTTTTCAGAATTTTCCTTGTTGGAATTTTGATCAATTTTTGGAGTATCATTTTCATTTTGCAAAGAATCAGCTAATTTTTTTCTACGATTTTTATATTTATAGCGTTTATTGTTTTTTGAATTTGAGTTCGGATTTTGTTCGTTTTTATTTATCTCTTTGTTTTCGTCCATATTCATCCTTTAATTTGTCATAAATTTTAAGGTATAAATCAACGCAAATTTCATGCGGTCTGATGTTTTCTTTTAAGCCAAGAGTGCTTAAAACTTCTAAAACTTTTGCTTTATATGTTTTTAAATTTCCTAAGAGTTGTTTTCTAGGAGCTTTAAAACAATCTTTTAGAAAATTTTTGAAATTTTCTATTTCGCAAAGTTCATCAAAATCCTTAGTTTTAATCAAACTCATCACCGCTGACATAACTTTTGGTGGAGGATTAAAACATTGTGGATCAACATCAAAAAGTATTTTTCTTTCGCAAATCATTGCACTTAAAACACCTAAGGAAGAAAACTCACTATTTCCTTCTTTAGCGCAGAATTTTTCAGCCATTTCCCTTTGTACCATTACAATAATCCCTAGACAATTTTTATCTTCTAAAGCTTTTAATATAATGTGACTTGCAACATAATAAGGCAAATTTGCAACCAAAAAATATGGTTTTTCATCAAGACTAGGATTAAAAGCTTCGCTTGCGTCTTGATGGATCAAGTTAAATTTTCCACATTCAAGTTCTTTTTGAAATTTCTTTTTTAAAATAGGTATGAGATCATTATCGATTTCATAAGCTTTTACTTGAGAAATTTTTAAAAGTTCTTGCGTTAAATCACCTAAGCCAGGCCCAATCTCAATGATATTGTTCATCTCTTTGGGTATGGCTTGGATGATTTTTGCTAATACGCTTTTATCGATTAAAAAATTTTGTCCGTATTGTTTTTTTGCTTTAACCATAAGAAATAATTTTATCTAAAAATTCTTAATTAAGTCTTTTTAGGTAGAATTATTTTTTTGTAAAATTTCATAAGGATCAAAATGATTGTTTGTGCGGGTGGAAATGAAAATTTTTCTTTTGCAAAAGTTATAGGTATAGGTTTGGTTGAATCAGCTTTTCATTTGAGTCAACTTTGCTTCAAAGAAAAACCATCAAAACTTATATTTATAGGAACTTGTGGGCTTTATGATAAGGGAGAAATTTTAAAAATTTATAGAAGTTCACATGCTTTTAATGTAGAATTTTCTAAAATTTCACATGCTTTTTATACTCCTGCAAAATATCAAATTTGCTTAGAAAAAGAAAATGTTTCTCGTGAAACAATCAAGATCAATTCTTCAAATTATATTTGTCAAAATTCAAAAGCAGCAAAAGAATTTTCAAAATTAGGTTTTTTTGCAGAAAATATGGAAGCCTTTTCTGTTTTGAGCGTAGCTAAAAATTTAAATATTGATGCAGAGTGTATTTTGTGTGCAACAAATTTTTGCAATGAAAACGCTCACGAAGATTTTATAAAAAATCATCAAAAGGCAAAAGAAAAATTAGAAGAATACTTAAAAAAATATCATTATATTTAAAAATTCAAAAAAGGAAAATAATTTTGAAAGAGCTTGTTAATATTTTAGATTTTTTACCTGAAGAATTAGGAGAAAAAATCAAACCGATGTTTCGCGTGAAACAAATTTATCAATGGATTTATCAAAAATACGCCAATAATTTTTCCGATATGTCAAGTTTACCAAAATATCTACGTTTAGAACTTGCGCAAAATTTTCATTTCTCTCCTGTAAAATGTGTTAAAAATGAGCAAAGTAAAGATGGAAGTATAAAATATCTTTTTGAACTCGTTGATGGTTTAAGGGTAGAAAGTGTGCTTTTGCCTATGAAAGAAGAAAAAATAGACGCAGAAGGCAAAAGAATTTCTCATGCAAGATACACTATCTGTGTTTCTTCTCAAGTGGGTTGTAAAAGTGGATGTAGTTTTTGTCTTACTGCCAAGGGTGGTTTGAAAAGAAATTTAAGTGCAGGGGAGATAGTCGGACAAATTTTATGGATCAAAAAACAAAATAATATCCCTTATGAACGCCGTGTAAATATAGTATATATGGGTATGGGCGAGCCTTTAGATAATCTTAAAAATGTTTCTAAAGCGGTAAAAATTTTAGCACAAAATGATGGGCTTGCCATAAGTCCTCGCCGTCAAACCATCAGTACTAGCGGTTTGGCAAAACAAATCAAAGAATTAGGTCAAATGAATTTAGGTGTTTTACTTGCTATATCATTACATGCGGTTAATGATGAGCTTCGAACCGAACTTATGCCTATTAATAAAGCTTATAATATCGCTGCGATTATGGATGCGGTGCGTGAATTTCCTATAGATCAAAGAAAAAGAGTGATGTTTGAATATCTTTTAATTGATGGTATCAATGATAAGCTTGAACACGCTAAAGAATTAGTCAAGCTTTTAAATGGTATTAAAGCCAAAGTGAATTTAATACTCTTTAATCCACATGAAGGAGGTTTATATAAACGCCCTAGTTTAGAAAACGCGATTAAATTTCAAGATTTACTCAGCAATAAAGGTGTAACTTGTACTATAAGAGAAAGTAAAGGGCTTGATATCTCAGCTGCTTGTGGACAGCTTAAAGAAAGGGCAAAAGAACAATGACAATGCTAGATATTTTTGAAATCATTTTTATAACAGCTGTTGTAATTATAGGTTTTAGTGGAATTGTTTTTGTAGTAACAAAAGAAAAAAAATAATTATTACACTTAATGGTGTCAAGGGGGAGACTTGAACTCCCGACCTCCGGCTTATGAGACCAGCGCTCTAACCAGCTGAGCTACCCTGACTAAAAATAAAAATATAATTATACTACTTTTTACTAAAAATTTTCTGATTTTTAAAAAAAATAATTTTATTTTCAATATTTAAAAAATTTCTTTATTTTTAAAGCTTTTATAGATATAATAAACGCTTTATTTCATAGACAGGTGTCCGAGCGGTTGAAGGAGCACGCCTGGAACGCGTGTAAAGTGCAAGCTTTCGAGGGTTCAAATCCCTTCCTGTCTGCCATTCTTATTTTTAATATTTAAAATACTGTTGTTTTGTCAAAAGTTATTTTATTGTTTATAAATTCTTAAATTTTTGATAAAATATTAAAAATTTTATTTATTAGGTTTTTTATAATGCTACAATCAAGACTTTTGATGAATTTAAGAGGAATAGGAATATCTTTTATACCAAGATATTTTTTCAAATAAATTTAGATAAAATTTTTAATGATATTTTAAAATACAATATTAAAGACTTAGAAGAAATACAAACTCGAGTTAAATATTATAATCAAATAAATGAATTTTTTATACCTACAGCAAAGGAAAAAATAGGAAAATTTCCTTTTAAAAGCACCTCTTATGCTTTTGATGCTTATGAAGTCAGTAAATACTTCAAAGATGAATTTTTATGGAATAAAGAATTTGGCGATGTAAGACATACTTTTAAAGAAGCAACTATTTGCAAATCGAGATCTTTGGAAAATAATATAAATAATATTTTATTAAAACTTGATAAAAATAGGCACTTTTGCTTTTTAAAAGATAACATAAACTATGAAAATAAAAAGGATATAGCAATATTTAGAGGAGCAGTATATCAAAATCATCGAAAAGAATTTTTTGATTCTTATTTTGGTAGAACTTTTTGCGATATAGGAGATACTTCAAAACAACCTAGCCAATGGAAAAAAAACTTTTTAAACAAAAAAGAACAAATGAAATATAAATTTATAATTTCTTTAGAGGGTAACGATGTAGCAAGCAACTTAAAATGGGCTATGAATTCTAATTCTTTAGTTTTAGCTCCAAAAATAACTTGCGAAACTTGGTTTATGGAAGGAACTTTAAAACCAAATTATCACTTTGCTTTGATTGATAATGAGAATTTGTCAGCAGTAATTGAATATTTTAAAAGTCGCCCAAAAGATGCATTGGAAATTATTAATAATGCTCATCAATATATTAAGAAATTTTTAAATAAGAAAAAAGAATTCCATATAGGAATTTTGGTTTTGACCAAATATTTTTATTATTCTAGACAACTTGAACTTAACAAAAAAAGAGATATTTTAGAATTAATCAAATAGTAAAATTACTCTCATTAATTCTCTAATTTTTCATAAAAAATAAATCTTTTTATACATATATTACATCATAAATTAAAAATTTGATTTTAGTTTTCAGCCAAAAACAAGTAATATTGCGATAAAATCTCAGACTTATAAAGGGGCATTAGCTCAGCTGGGAGAGCACAACGCTGGCAGCGTTGGGGTCAGCGGTTCGAACCCGCTATGCTCCACCATATGGTTCCGTAGCTCAGCTGGTAGAGCACTACCTTGACATGGTAGTGGCCGTTGGTTCAAGTCCAATCGGAGCCACCATCACCCTTCCTTATACAAAGGATTATCATGCAAAACACTATCATACAAAAAGCCGTCAATAAAGATTTAAATTCTATACTTGAAATCACAAAAGATGCTTTAAATGCTATGAAAACTATGAATTTTCACCAATGGGATGAGAATTATCCCAATGAAATAGTTTTTCAAGAAGATATACAAGCACAAGAACTTTATGTGTTTAAAGAAAATGATGAAATTTTAGGCTTTATCTGTATCAATGAAAAATTTGAACCTGAATTTTACAAACAAGTTATTTTTAACAAAAATTATGATGATAAAGCCTTTTATCTACACCGTTTAGCTGTCAAACAAAATGCAAAAGGCAAAGGCGTGGCACAAAAACTTTTAAATTTTTGCGAAAATTTTGCCTTGGAAAATCACAAGGCAAGTTTAAGAGCAGATACTCATAGTAAAAATTTTCCTATGAATTCGCTTTTTAAAAAGCTTGATTTTAATTTTTGTGGAAACTTTGACATACCTAATTACCAAGATCCTTTTTTAGCTTATGAAAAAATTCTAAACCAAAAAGCTTTTTGAGTTTTTTTCATAGGCTTTGATTTGTGCTTCATGTTTTAAAGTTAAAGCTATATTATCAAGTCCTTCCAAAAGACAAATTCTGTGAAAATCATCTAAATCAAAAGAAAAAATCTTATCTTTAAAAAATACTCTTTTTTCCAACAAAGAAATTTCTATATTTTTATCTTGGGATTTTTTTAACTCATCAACTATTTCCAAAACCTTATCTTTAGCAAGTTCTACGGTAAGCAAACCATTTCCTAAGGCATTGTTTTTAAAAATATCCGCAAAAGAAGGTGCAATAATAGCTCTAATACCATAATCAACCAAAGCCCAAGGCGCATGCTCTCTTGAAGAGCCACTACCAAAATTTTCAAAACTCACCAAAATAGAGCTATTTTGATATTCTTTTTTATTGAGATTAAAATCCATATTTAAAACACTTTCTTTATCATCTAAATAACGCAAATCATGGAACAAATGCTTGCCAAAACCTTGCTTAGACACTGCAAGTAAAAATTGCTTAGGTATAATTTGATCTGTGTCTATATTGGCATATTCTAAAGGACAAGCTATACCTTTGTGTATAATAAATTTTTGCATATTAAACTCCTAAATACTTTCTATTATCACAAATAACACCTTCTATGGCACAAGCTGCTGCACTTGCAGGACTCATCAAATGAGTGATAGAACCTTTACCTTGTCTGCCTACAAAGTTACGATTTGAAGTTGAAGCAACTCTTTGACCTGAATTTGCTTTGTCATCATTCATACCAAGACACATAGAACACCCTGCATATCTCCACTCACACCCTGCCTCGATAAAAATCTTATCAAGTCCTAAATTTTCAGCTTCTTTTCTTACTTGCATTGAACCAGGCACGATTAAAGCTTTAACATTTTTATGAATTTTGCGCCCTTTTAAGATATCAGCGGCTATTTTAAGATCTTCTAAACGCCCATTTGTGCAAGATCCTATAAATACAATGTCGATTTTTACCCCTTCTATAACTTGATCTTGCTCTAAATTTACATAAGATAAAGCATCAAGCAAAGATTTTTGCTCACTTTGATTTTTAAAATCACTTATTTTTGGAATTTTTTCATCTATGCCAATCACTTGCGAAGGATTTGTTCCATAGCTAATTTGTGGTTTTATCTTGCTTACATCTAGAGTAATACTCTCATCATATTTTGCTCCTTCATCACTTCTTAAACTCTTCCAATACTCACAATACTTTTGAAATTCTTCTCCTTTAGGTGCAAATTCCTTTCCCTTAATATACTCAAAAGTGATCTCATCAGGAGCTATCATACCTACTTTCGCTCCAAATTCTATAGCCATATTACAAAGAGTCATTCTAGCTTCCATGCTTAAATTTCTTATAAGTTCTCCGCAAAATTCTATAGCATAGCCTGTGCCTTTTGCTGTGCCATATTGTGCAATCAAATACAAAATCAAATCCTTAGCATAAACGCCTTTTTGAAACTGCCCTTTACATTCGATTTTCATGGTTTTAAGTTTGGCTTGTTTTAAAGTTTGCGTTGCCATGACATGCTCTACTTCACTCGTGCCTATACCAAAGGCTAAAGCTCCAAAAGCCCCATGTGTTGCCGTATGAGAATCCCCACAAACTAAAGTAACCCCAGGTAAAGTAAAGCCAAGCTCAGGACCTACTATATGAACTATGCCTTGATTTTTATCTTCAAGTCCTAAAAGCCTTACTCCAAATTCCTTAGTATTTTGCATCAAAGTTGTAATTTGCTCTTTTGCCATATCAGAACAAGCATTTAAATCCACACTTTTAGTTGAAACATCATGATCTATGGTAGCCAAAGTTAAATCCGCTCTTGCCATTCTACGCTTAGCCATTTTAATCCCTGAAAATGCTTGAGGGCTTGTTACTTCATGGATTAAATGTCTATCGATATAAAGTATAGGAAGTTCGTTTTTGCCTTCATAAACCACATGAGCATCAAAGACTTTCTCATATAAAGTTTTAGCCATTATTATTCTCCTTTAAAATTTCTAAAATACAATCCCCCATTTCATCGGTATTTAAATACGACTTAGTATTTAAATCCTTGGTCATTTTTCCTTGCGCCAATGCCAAAGATATAGCATTTTCTATATCCTGTGCGGCTTGTTCTTCTTTGAAACTATACTTTAACATCAAAGCCGCACTTAAAATTTGAGCTATAGGATTAGCTATATTTAAATGAGCTATATCAGGCGCACTTCCACCTGCTGGCTCATAAAGTCCAAAACCTTTATCGTTTAAACTTGCTGAACTTAACAAACCCAAAGATCCATTAATGGCAGCTAACTCATCACTCAAAATATCACCAAAAAGATTTGAACAAAGCATAACATCAAAAATGCTAGGATTTTTTACAATCTGCATCGCAGCATTATCCACATACATGTACTCTAAGTTTATATCTTGATAATCTTTTGCAACATTTGCCACCACTTCTCGCCACAAAATAGAACTTGCTAAAACATTCGCCTTGTCGATTAAATGCACTTTTTTCTTTCTTATTCTTGCACTTTCAAAAGCGATATGAGCTATCCTTTCTATCTCTTTTTTAGTGTAAATTTCAGTATCATACGCACTTTCTTTACCTAAATCTTGCTTACCAAAATAAATCCCACCTGTAAGCTCTCTAACACATAAAATATCCACTCCTTTTTGGATAATCTCATTTTTTAAAGGTGAAGCATAAGTTAAACTTTCATAAATTTTACAAGGACGCAAATTTGCAAACAAATTAAAATGCTTTCTTAAAGGCAAAAGCGAGGCTCTTTCAGGTCTTTGATCTATGGGCAAATTATCCCACTTAGGCCCTCCAACAGAGCCAAATAAAATCGCATCACTTTGCTCACAAAGCTTTAAAGTTTCATCACTTAAAGCCACTCCATAAGCATCTATACTTGCACCGCCTATTTTAGCTTCATTAAATTCAAAACTAAAATTGTATTTTTGCGCGATAAAAGTTAAAATTTTTAAAGCCTCTTTCATTACCAAAGGCCCTATACCATCTCCTGCTAAGACAGCTACTTTATAAGTTTTCATGCCATTTTCCTTTCTTCTACTTTTAAAGAGCGATAAATCGCATTGTAAGCACTCACAAAAGCTTGTGCTGAAGCTTCTATAACATCTGTTGAAATTCCTTTTCCATGGAATTTTCTCCCTTTAAATTCCAAATCCACATCCACTTGTCCTTGAGCATCTACCCCTGAACTTTTTGCATTGATGCTATAAGCTTTTAGCGCAGGCTTTAAATTCGTTATCCTAGCAATGCAGTTAAAAACTGCTTCAACAGGACCATTTCCTGTGCAAGCTTCAGTTTTTAACTCTTCTTTAATACGCATACAAACACAAGCAGTTGGGATATTGCCACTAATCACGCTTAATTTTTCAAGTATAAATTTATTTTCTTCTTCATTTTCATAGCTTAAAAACATCAAAGCTTCCAAATCATAATCATACACTTGACCCTTTTTATCCGCAAGGCGTAAAAAACGCTCATAAACATCATCTAAATTATAAGTATTTTCATCATAGCCTAAATTTTCAAGGCAAGTTTTTATCATAGCCCTTCCACTTCTTGCCGTCATTAACATACGATTTTCATGAATTCCTATGGCACTAGGGCTTATGATCTCGTAAGTTTGCCTATTTTTAAGCACTCCATCTTGATGAATGCCTGAACTATGAGAAAACGCATTGCTACCCACTATAGCTTTATGCGAAGGTATACTTTCATTAGTGATAGCTGAAACTAATTTTGAAGTTTTAAAGATATTTTCACATTTAATATCAGTATAAAAACCTTTTAAATAATCTTTCCTAGTTTTTATCGCCATAACCACTTCCTCTAAAGCACAATTACCCGCCCTTTCGCCAAGTCCATTTATAGTGCACTCTATCTGTCTTGCACCTTGTAAAATAGCACTTAAACTATTGCCCGTTGCCATACCTAAGTCATTGTGACAATGCACAGAAATGATAGCTTTGTCTATATTTGGCACTTTGTTAAATAAAATTTTGATGATATTAGCAAATTCACTTGGTAAGGTATAGCCTACGGTATCTGGGATATTTATAGTTTTAGCGCCTGCTTTTATCGCATTTTCCACCATAAAACAAAGATTATCTATCGGAGTTCTTCCTGCATCTTCGCATGAGAATTCTACATCATCAGTATAAGATCTTGCTCTTATAATCGCTCTTTTTGCCATAGACAAAATTTCATCAAAATCTTTTTTTAATTTATCTTGCATATGCAAAGTCGAAGTGGCTATAAAAGTATGAATTCTAAAATGCTTTGCCACTTTTAAAGCTTCATAAGCCATATCTATATCTTTATCCAATGCTCTAGAAAGTGCACAAATAGTTGAGTTTTTAACCTTAGAAGCGATCTTTTGCACCGCTTTAAAATCCCCTTGTGAAGATACCGGAAAACCTGCTTCTATAACATCTACGCCTAAATTTTCAAGCGCTAAAGCGATTTGTAATTTTTGATTGATACTCAAAGAACTGCCTAAAGCTTGTTCTCCATCACGCAAAGTGGTATCAAAGATTATGATTTTATTATCTTTCATGATTTAATCCTTTAAAACCAAACAGACTGAATGAATTAAAAATTCAAAAACTTAACAACAATGATAAAAAATTAAAAATGTAAAAAATGATTAAAAATAAAATTGAGTTTTAGAGTGAGAGTTGCAGTAGCAGATTAAAAGTATTGTCTTTACTTTTTTGTTGGACTGAATTTGAAATTTCAAAAATTTGTTTCATCTTTTCCTCCTTTGTTAAAATTAATACTTAATGTATCATATTTTTAGTAAATGTGTTTGTAAAATTCTTAAATTAAGAAAATTATTGATATAATTGTAATTTTAAGTAACAAAAAGGAAGTTGATGTTAAAAGAACTCTTAGAGATTAAAAAAGAAATGGAACCTGTTATCCACGAAGCCAATGTGAAATTAAATGTCCTAGCTCGTGAAGTCATAGTCCGAAAAAAAGAATACGAAATTTATGGGCCTATGGTAGATCGTGTTTATCTTGATAATGCCATTTATGTTAAAGTTATGTCAAGTGGACGTGATGTAAAAACAGACAATGTGACTATAAAAAATGGTTTTTATATGGTTTTTGTTGCCCCTGAAAAAGAAAGCACAAAAGATATCAAAAATAAACTCAAAGTAGCTTATGAAGGACTTGATAACAAATTTATCGCTACACTTATACGCTCTTGCCAACGCTTTAAAGAGATCATAAACAAAACCCAAGCTACACTTGCTAAAGCTTCTAAAATGAATGTGGTAGTAAAAACGAATTTAGGTGAAGCAAGTGCTGCTCTAAAATTTAACATCACTATAGAATATACCAAAGAGAATCAAAAACTCACTCGTGAAAATTCAAAATCAGCAGGAAGTTTCAGAGATACTAAAACTTATATCAATCTTGTAGTAGAAAAAAATACAGAATCTCAAATTTGTGAAAAACTACTTGATGATGTTGAAAAATACTTTATCGGTGGAGGTTGATTTCATTAATGCAAGTTATAAAAACTTGCATTAGATTAAAATTTATAATTATATCCTAAATATACACCATAATTTGTTTGTTTAGGATCGTAAAAGTTTGAACCCACTTTATTTTGATAAAAATTTCTAGAATTATAATGAATTTGCTCTGCTTTAAAGCCTAATTCTATTTCATTATGTGGTGTTAAATCATATAAAGCACCTATTTTCGCTCCATAAAAATAACCGTCAAAATTTTGCGACAAAGATAAAAAGCTTGTTTTTAAGGTAAGATCTGTTCTTGCATATCCTCCATACACACCTAAAACAGCTCTGGTTTTTTCAAAAAGCTTAGGAGTAAAATCATAACCTGTGAAAAATTTATGTGTAGTAAAATCACCTTCGATTTGAATTTTAGGAGTTTTGATAAAATCACTAAATTCATCAGAATAATTATAACCAGCATAAATTCTATGATTTTCATTTAAACGATATCCAAGTTTTAGACCAAACGATGGTATATTACCTGAAATATCTCCATTAAAATTTCGCTTTGTATTCTTATGTTTTAACTCACTTTTTACTTGAGCATGCATCCAAGCTGCATCAGTACCTATAAAAAAACCAGAATTCTCATCTGCTAAAGCCAAATTTGAAAACAAAGTAGTGCTTGCGATAATGCTTAATAATTTTTTATTCATAACCTAACTCCTTATAATAAAATTCGATCTAAAAAATTTAGATCTTTTTATATTATATATTCTTCAAAGATTAAATAAGAATTTTTGATAAAATACTTAATCTTTGCATAAAAATATGTTAATATTTTACTCAAATATTATTTTGGCACTACCATATCGCTACAACATTCTATCACCGTATGTACATTTCCACGCGGGTTAAAATCCCCCACAACTTTAATCCATTTTGGTTTTAATTTATCTTTTAAAGTATTATAAATTTCATTGATACTTGCTTCATGTGAAACATTTCTATACATAAAAGTATTGATATAAAGTTTTATCGCCTTAAGCTCAACCACAAATTTATCAGGCATATACTCAAGATAAATCGTCGCAAAGTCAGGATAACCCGAACGCGGACAACAACACATAAATTCAGGTAAAGTGATTTTAATGATATAGTCATTTTTGGCATCATTTGGCCAAATTTCCATATTTTCTACATCAAATTCTTTGATTTCCTTTTCACCATAACGCATAAATTTCCTTAAAATTTAAATTCGAGCAAAAATTATAACAAAATAAGTTTTTAAAACGATTATGATACAGATAAGAAAATGCAATTTTATTGCAACTCACCCCCTAGCAAGAGTGAGTTAGCAATAAATTGAAGGCAGTTCAAGCCTAAGCCTAGTATTACAAGACTACCAAGATAGGCTTGTAAAGCAAGGCTGCTCCCTTTAAGGGAGCAAAAAACAATATTTTATAGAATACTAAGCTTAAATTATTGTTTAAGCTGGATTAGAGTTTGAAGCATTTGATCACTCGTTGAAATGGTTTTTGAGTTTGCTTGATAACCTCTTTGAATGATAATAAGCTCTGTTAAAGAACGACTTAAATCCACATTTGACATTTCAAGAGCTGAGGTTTTCATCTCACCACGACCTCCTGTTCCTGCTTCACCTACTACGATATTACCACTATTTGCAGTGACTTTAAAAAGATTTCCACCAATTTCCTCAAGACCTGAGTTATTTGCCACTGAAGCCATTGCTATTTTTGCTACAGCAAAGGTTTTGCCATTAGTAAATTCACCTAAGATATTACCTTTGTCATCCACACGGATAGCATCAGGTTTTAAGTTACCTGAAGTATAACCATCAGTTGCTTGTCCTGTTAGAGTTGAAGCGGAATTTGAGCTTACAAGACCGTCATTACTTCCACTTGTTCCAAAGGAAAGTTTGATTTGTTGATTTGGTGCGGCACCGTTATTTGGTGAAAAATTTATCGTTCTTGGTGTATAACTAGCTAAAGAGCCGTCATTGTTAAATCTTGCTGTTCCTACGATGATATTTGTAGGACCTTCGCCTGTAGTGTTGATCTCAGCAGGTTCAGGTACACGGATGATCATTTGCCATTCATTACCCCCATCTTGAGTGGTACTTTGCTTAACAAACTGCACTTCTAAAGTGTGTTTTGAACCTAAGGAGTCGTAAATTTCAAGTCCTGCTGAAAAAGCAGAAAGCTTAAGTTGCTCACTTTCTTTGATCTGATTTCCTATAACCAAAGGACCATCGAAAGCTTTAAAAATAGCAGTGAAAGCATCATTAGTACTTACAGTTCCTTGTTTGTTACTATAAGCTGTTATATTAAAACTCATATTTTTTGGATTTGTAGTTTGTGGTGTTCCTGGTTGTATTTGACCTGTATTAAAAGCATTAGCTGGTATAGTGGAATTTTCATTAGCATTGGAAATAGCAAAATGCCCATCTGCTGTTACCACTACTTTCACACTTTGATTGATATCTGCTAAAGCAAAAGTTCCACTTCCATCATAATCAACCCCATATCTAGCATCTCTTTGCAAAAGCTCTCTTAAATCTTCTGTGGTTCTAAAAGTTCTTACATTAGTATTTAAAAGTCCACCATTAACAGCATCCCAATAAGCTGCTGAACCTGGATCAGTTGGTCTTGTTGTTGGGTTATTATCATTATCTACGAACTGTGGTCCACCATCAGGATTATACATAGGACCTATATCCACAGGGTTTGAACTATAAATATATTTATGTGCTGTTATTATTTGTGCATTTAATCCACCAGTAAGTTGGACATTCGTAGCTGGTTGAGGAGGTTGTGGTGCAAATGTAATATTTGTAGCTGTCCACAAAGAAGAACCATTATTATTTATAGTTGGACCTTGATTACCACCATTATTACCAGTATTGTTGAAACTAAAGCTATTTGTATTTACATCCCATATAGCATTCCAAAGCTCACCTGCTGTATTGGTATTGGCAACCACAAGATTGATATTTTTCATATTATCTGTAGTACCATCGGCATTATCATTGACAAAATCAATTCCACTACCATCCTTATTTTTAACCGCTTTTACACCTGTTCCATCCCTTGTATCCGTTGGTGCAGTAAAGGTATTGATATAAGCAATAGCATCATCAATACTTTGAATATCAGCATTTTGAATTCTAACCCCATTTAAAGTTATATCTAAATTCACTTTTTGATTAGCTGTTCCCCAAAAAGCCGCAGTTTGATTTTGCTGTAAATTTGGATCAAAAGCATTTACTCCTACTTTATTGGTAGAATATGTTGCATCTGCATAAGATACCCAAATCCCTTGTCCATCTCTAAGATTTAATCCTGTGCCATTAGCATTAAATAAAGCTCCAGCATCTACACCCTTTTCAGTCACTTCTACAGAATTCTTAGAAGTCGTATAAAACTGAGTGGTTCCTGTATCATTTTCATCTTCTGCTCTTTGGGTTTTAGTATTCCATCCATGAACAGAATCAAGTGCATAAAGATTTCTACTTGAAGTTCCTATATTTAAACCGCTATTTAAATTCGCTTTGATAGCAACTTCAGTAGATTTTGCTGCAGGGATATGCATACCGGGATCGATAAAAATATTTTGTGGAGTTCTTGAACTATCTATAGTTTGATCATCCCAGTTGATATTCCACCCTTGGACAACAAAACCTGCATTATTAACAAAATTTCCATAAGCATCGAGTTTAAAATCCCCGCTCCTTGTAAGATAGTTTGTAAGACCACCATCATCACTCACCATAAAAAAACCATCACCATTTATAGCAACGTCAGTGTTTTTATCTGTGGTTTGAACTGAACCTTGAGAATGAATTCTAGTTGTAGAACTTACTGAAACGCCAAGACCGATTTGAAGTGGATTAGATCCGCCTCTTCCATCAGTTGGAGCTGTAGCGATTTTCACAGTTTGGCTAAACATAGTTCCAAAATCTGCACGAGAGTATTTAAAACCAGTGGTATTAACATTTGAAATGTTATTACCTTCAACATCCATCGCAACTTGATGTGCTTGTAGTCCGCTTACGCCAGACCAAAGTGATCTCATCATCTTAAATCCTTTATAAAATATTGCTTTAAAAAATTTAACGCTTTGGCTTTAAAAAACTTTTGCGTTTATGTGAAGTTTACAAGCAAGTTCTGTTCCAACTTTTGAAATTTTTTATGAATTTTTAAAAAATTTATAGAAAAAATTTAAAGGTATTTTAGGAGTTTATGAAGCTTTGGGCTTTTGTGTAATGAAAATTACCAAAATCACACCCTAACTCTTAAATTTGCTGCATGGGTTAAAGCTACTGCAATAGCATCTGTGATATCCAAAGGCTTGATATCTTTACTAAGTCCTAAAAGCCTTTTTACCATAAAAGCAACTTGTTCTTTAGTTGCTTTGGCTTTCCCTGTAACGGCTTTTTTTACTTGTAAGGGAGTGTATTCTGCAAAATCTCCATGAATTTGAAGAATTTTTAAAGATAGGGCTCCGCGAAATTGTGCGAGTTTTAAAACGGTTTTTGGATTGTAAGCAAAAAAGATATCTTCTATAGCCACCTCATCAAAAGAATGATTTTTAAAAATCAAGTCCAAACCCTCGCAAAGCTCTGTGATTTGATACTGTAAGGTACTTGGCTTTATCTTTATAAGTCCTGCTTCTATGAGAATGTTTTTTCCTTTGTCAGCTTCTATGATAGCATAGCCACAATTTCTCGAACCTGGATCTATACCTAAAATTTTCAAATTCATACCTTTTGAAAAATAAAATACAAAAGCGGATTTTAACCTTTTTTTATAAAATTTAAGATAAAATTTATACATTATGCAAAATTTAAAGAGAGATTATGAATCCAAGCCAAATACTTGAAAATTTAAAAAAAGAATTAAGCGAAAACGAATACGAAAACTATTTATCAAATTTAAAATTCAACGAAAAACAAAGCAAAGCAGATCTTTTAGTTTTTAACGCTCCAAATGAACTCATGGCTAAATTCATACAAACAAAATACGGCAAAAAAATAGCGCATTTTTATGAAGTACAAAGCGGAAATAAAGCCATCATAAATATACAAGCACAAAGTGCTAAACAAAGCAACAAAAGCACAAAAATCGACATAGCTCATATAAAAGCACAAAGCACGATTTTAAATCCTTCTTTTACTTTTGAAAGTTTTGTTGTAGGGGATTCTAACAAATACGCTTATGGAGCATGTAAAGCCATAGCACATAAAGACAAACTTGGAAAACTTTATAATCCAATCTTTATTTACGGGCCTACAGGACTTGGAAAAACACATTTACTTCAAGCAGTTGGAAATGCAAGCTTAGAAATGGGAAAAAAAGTTATTTACGCTACCAGTGAAAATTTCATCAACGATTTTACTTCAAATTTAAAAAATGGTTCTTTAGATAAATTTCATGAAAAGTATAGAAACTGCGATGTTTTACTTATAGATGATGTGCAGTTTTTAGGAAAAACCGATAAAATTCAAGAAGAATTTTTCTTTATATTTAATGAAATCAAAAATAATGATGGACAAATCATCATGACTTCAGACAATCCACCCAACATGCTAAAAGGTATAACCGAACGCTTAAAAAGTCGTTTTGCACATGGGATCATAGCTGATATAACTCCACCTCAACTAGATACAAAAATAGCCATCATAAGAAAAAAATGTGAATTTAACGATATCAATCTTTCTAATGATATCATAAACTATATCGCCACTTCTTTAGGGGATAATATAAGAGAAATAGAAGGTATTATCATAAGTTTAAATGCTTATGCAACCATACTAGGACAAGAAATCACACTTGAACTTGCCAAAAGTGTGATGAAAGATCATATCAAAGAAAAGAAAGAAAATATCACTATAGATGACATTTTATCTTTGGTATGTAAAGAATTTAACATCAAACCAAGCGATGTGAAATCCAATAAAAAAACTCAAAATATAGTCACAGCAAGACGCACTGTGATTTACCTAGCTAGGACACTTACGGCTTTGACTATGCCGCAACTTGCGAATTATTTTGAAATGAAAGATCATACGGCTATTTCACATAATGTTAAAAAAATCACAGAAATGATAGAAAATGATGCTTCTTTAAAAGCAAAAATCGAAGAACTTAAAAACAAAATTCTTGTTAAAAGTCAAAGTTAAGTGAAAGGATGTGAAAAATAAATTCTAGAGTGTGAAAAAAAGAAATTAAGCAAAGTATGATAAAATACAAATTTGATTATTTTGCTTTGAAGAATTTCACAATTTCAACAAGCTTATTATTACAACGAATTTAAAATTAAAATAAACCAAGGAGAAAAAATGAAGTTAAGTATCAATAAAAATACTTTAGAATCTGCAGTGATTTTATGTAATGCTTATGTAGAAAAAAAAGACTCAAGCACCATTACTTCTCATCTTTTTTTTCATGCTGATGAAGATAAACTTCTTATTAGAGCTAGTGATTATGAAATAGGTATCAACTATAAAATAAAAAAAATCCGCGTAGAATCAAGTGGTTTTGCTACTGCAAATGCAAAAAGTATTGCAGATGTTATTAAAAGCTTAAACAATGAAGAAGTTGTTTTAGAAACCATTGATAATTTCTTATTTATAAGACAGAAAAGCACAAAATACAAACTTCCTATGTTTAATCATGAAGATTTTCCAAATTTTCCAAATACAGAAGGAAAAAACCAATTTGACATTGATTCAAGTGACTTAAGTCGTTCTCTTAAAAAGATATTACCAAGTATTGATACAAACAACCCAAAATACTCCTTAAATGGTGCATTTTTAGATATAAAAACAGATAAAATTAACTTCGTAGGAACTGATACAAAACGCCTTGCAATCTATACTTTAGAAAAAGCAAATAATCAAGAATTTAGTTTTAGTATCCCTAAAAAAGCTATCATGGAAATGCAAAAACTTTTCTATGAAAAAATAGAAATTTTTTATGATCAAAATATGCTTATCGCTAAAAATGAAAATTTTGAATTCTTTACAAAACTTATCAATGATAAATTTCCAGATTATGAAAAAGTTATACCAAAAACTTTCAAACAAGAACTCAGTTTTTCAACTGAAGATTTTATAGATAGTCTTAAAAAAATCAGCGTTGTAACTGAAAAAATGAGACTTCATTTTAACAAAGATAAAATCATCTTTGAAGGTATAAGTTTAGACAATATGGAAGCAAAAACAGAACTTGAAATTCAAACAGGAGTAAGTGAAGAATTTAATCTTACTATAAAAATCAAATATTTACTTGATTTCTTAACTTCTATAGAAGAAGAAAAATTCACTTTAAGTGTAAATGAACCTAATTCAGCATTTATAGTCAAATCCCAAGGACTATCAATGATTATCATGCCTATGATTTTGTAATAAAACAAGTAAAAGATAAAGGAAAAATATGCAAGAAAATTACGGTGCGAGTAATATTAAAGTCTTAAAAGGCTTAGAAGCTGTTAGAAAACGCCCAGGTATGTATATAGGAGATACAAACATAGGCGGACTTCATCATATGATTTATGAAGTTGTGGATAATTCTATTGATGAAGCTATGGCAGGACATTGTGATACTATAGATGTAGAAATCACTACTGAAGGAAGCTGTATAGTTAGTGATAATGGTCGTGGTATTCCTGTTGATATGCACCCAACTGAAAATATGCCAACTTTAACTGTTGTTTTAACTGTCCTACATGCAGGGGGAAAATTCGATAAAGATACTTATAAAGTTTCAGGCGGTTTGCATGGTGTTGGGGTTTCGGTTGTAAATGCACTTTCTAAAAAACTTGTAGCTACAGTTGAAAGAAATGGAGAAATTTATCGTCAAGAATTTTCAGAAGGTAAAGTTATCAGTGAATTTGGTGTGATAGGAAAAAGTAAAAAAACAGGAACAACTATAGAATTTTGGCCTGATGATCAAATTTTTGAAGTGACTGAATTTGATTATGAAATTTTGGCTAAAAGATTTCGTGAACTTGCATACTTAAATCCAAAAATCACTATAAATTTTAAAGATAACCGCGTAGGCAAACATGAAAGTTTTCACTTTGAAGGTGGAATTTCTCAGTTTGTTACAGACTTAAATAAAAAAGAAGCTTTAACTAAAGCAATTTTCTTTAGCGTAGATGAAGAAGATGTGAATGTTGAAGTAGCTTTGCTTTACAATGATACTTATAGTGAAAATTTACTCTCTTTTGTAAATAATATCAAAACTCCAGATGGTGGAACACACGAAGCTGGTTTTAGAATGGGTTTAACTCGTGTGATAAGTAACTATATAGAAGCAAATGCAAGTGCTAGAGAAAAGGATAATAAAATCACGGGTGATGATGTGCGTGAAGGTTTGATCGCTATTGTGAGTGTAAAGGTGCCTGAACCACAATTTGAAGGACAAACCAAAGGAAAACTTGGTTCAACTTATGTGCGTCCTATAGTTTCAAAAGCAAGTTTTGAATATTTGACTAAATATTTTGAAGAAAATCCTATCGAAGCTAAAGCTATAATGAACAAAGCCTTAATGGCAGCTAGAGGAAGAGAAGCAGCGAAAAAAGCTAGAGAATTAACGCGTAAAAAAGAAAGTTTAAGCGTAGGAACTTTACCAGGGAAATTAGCTGATTGTCAAAGTAAAGATCCAAGTGAAAGTGAAATTTATCTTGTGGAAGGGGATTCTGCAGGAGGTTCTGCAAAACAAGGTAGAGAAAGATCTTTTCAAGCTATACTGCCTTTGCGTGGTAAAATTTTAAATGTTGAAAAAGCAAGATTAGATAAAATTTTAAAATCTGAGCAAATTCAAAATATGATTACCGCTTTTGGCTGTGGTATAGGTGAAGATTTTGATCTTTCAAAACTTAGATATCATAAAATCATTATCATGACAGATGCGGATGTTGATGGATCACATATACAAACCTTGCTTTTAACTTTCTTCTTCCGTTTTATGAATGAACTTGTAGCAAATGGACATATTTATCTAGCACAACCACCTTTATATCTTTATAAAAAAGCTAAAAAGCAAATTTATTTAAAAGATGAAAAAGCTTTGAGCGAATACCTGATAGAAACAGGAATAGAAGGTTTAAACTATGAAGGTATAGGAATGAATGATTTAAAAGATTATTTAAAAATCGTTGCAGCTTATCGTGCGATTTTAAAAGATCTTGAAAAGCGTTTTAATGTGATTTCTGTGATACGCTATATGATAGAAAATTCAAATTTAGTTAAAGGAAATAATGAAGAATTATTTAGTGTAATCAAACAATTTTTAGAAACACAAGGACACAATATCTTAAATCATTATATCAACGAAAATGAAATTCGAGCTTTCGTTCAAACTCAAAATGGCTTAGAAGAACTTGTGATCAATGAAGAACTTTTCACTCATCCACTATATGAAGAAGCAAGTTATATTTTTGATAAGATTAAAGATAGAGGCTTGGAATTTGATAAAGATATTTTAGAAGTTCTTGAAGATGTTGAAACCAATGCTAAAAAAGGTGCTACTATACAACGTTATAAAGGTTTAGGGGAAATGAATCCTGAACAACTTTGGGAAACCACAATGGATCCAAGCGTAAGAAGACTTTTAAAAATCACTATTGAAGATGCACAAAGTGCAAATGATACCTTTAATCTCTTTATGGGTGATGAGGTTGAACCAAGACGCGATTATATCCAAGCACACGCTAAAGATGTAAAGCATTTGGATGTGTAAATTTATCATTGAAGAAATGATTTCTTCAATGAGTTTTGTTTTGTAAGAGTATAGCTAGAGGAATTCTTCTTCTTGTATCGTATTTTTCTCCATAATATTTTTCAAGATAATTTAAAATTTTTTCTTCATCTTCAGGTTCTATTTCCCAAAGTCCTTCACTATCTTGCATCCATCTTATAGCTGCTAACCAAGCTTTTCTACTTGCATGCATGTTGGTAATGAGATTGGATCCATGACAAGCTAAACAATTTGCTTCCACTAAAGGTGAATCAGGATCGATAATCAATCCTGTATCAGGGTTAATTTCAAGATTTTGAGCCCAACTTGCACTTAAAAACAATGCTAAGATCAATATAATTTTTTTCATACTTAAACTCCATAAACATTAACTCTATGGCATGCATTATTGATATATCCTCCTGGATTCCACTGTGCTAAAACCATAGGTTGACTGTTACCTTGACTATCGATAGCTCTTGCCCAAATTTCATAATATCCTTTTGTTGGTATTGATATTTGAGCACTCCATTTTTGCCATGCTAATCTATTTAATGGTTTTTCTACCTTTGCTTTAGTCCATGTTACGCCATAATCATTGCTTATATAAACTTCACTAACTTCAAGTTCTCCAGCCCAAGCTTTACCTCTAACTTCAAATTTTTTATTTGCTTTTATTTCAGAACCATTTTTGATATTAGTAATTACAGATCTTATAGGCATTGATTCTATGATTTTCATCTCGCCTTTATAGTTAAAATCTCCTGGTTTTACCGGATTTACAGGAACTTTATAAGAACCTTCCATCTTTTCACCATCATGAATTTTATTTCTTACTGAAATTTTATAAAGCCATTTACCGCTTGTACTTGCAGGATAACCACCACAAACAAGTCTAAGTGGATAGCCATTGACTAAAGGAATATCTTTGCCTTCATAAGCCCAAGCTATTAGAGTTTCATCTTGTAAAGCTTTAGAAATAGGAACTCCTCTACTAATAGGTGAAGTTTCTTCACCATTTAATTTTGTATCTATGCCATAATATCCGATATAAACCGCATCATTTTTGATGCCACAATCTTTTAAAATATCTTTTAAACGCACTCCTGTCCATCTACCGCAAGCTACTGCACCATAACCCCATTGAGTTCCTTTTGTGCTAGGTATAACTTCGGATCTACCATTTCCACCGCATTCAACTGTTAAGGCATAAGTATAGGTTTTAAATTTCTTTTTTAAATCTTCTATGGTGTAAGATTTTTTATTGATAATGCTTTCTCCATCGATTTCTAAAGTCCAACCTTTGTGAAGTCTTTCTTTTATCGTTTCTAGGCTTGGTGGTAAGCCATTATTTCTAACAAAGAAATTTTCAGGTTTGGTAAAATCAGAATCAAGAGCATAAATTTCAGTTTCTGCTGTTAATGGTTTTTCGCCATGGTAGATAAGATCTTTTTTACCTTCTATTTTAAAATCAGGCAATTCTTTTGCCAAAGCCTTACTTCCTAAAAAATTCTCAAAAGAAAAATTTGACAATACACTGATGCCAAGCAAACCAAATCCTATATTTTTTAAGAAATTTCTGCGATCTTCTTTTTGATTGTTTTGTTTCATTGAAATATCCTTATATTTTTATGATTTTTTTATTTTATTATAAATTTTAGGAATTTAAATAATTGATTATATTAATCTTTTTGATTAAAAAAATTAATTATTTTTATAATTTTGCATATTAAAATAAAATCATTATATGTTCGAGTTTTATTACATTTTAACTAAGTTTTTTCTACAATTAAATTTTTAAAATTATTTAAGGAATAATTTTGACTTTACTTACTAATCCTATCATTATCAGTGTTGTTTTGATGACTTTACTTTGTTTGTTTCGTTTTAATGTACTTTTGAGTCTTTTGATCTCAGCTCTTGTTGCAGGTGTATTTTCTCATCTTGAACTCGTAGATACTATGAATATACTTATAAGCGGAATGAAAGAAAATTTAAAAACAGCTCTTAGCTATATACTTTTAGGGGCCATTGCCGCAGCGATTTCAAAGACAAATTTAACTGCATATTTGATTAAGATAGTAAGTCATTTTATATCTCATAAAAAATATTTATTGCTTTTGTCTATAGCTTTGATTTCTTGTTTTTCTCAAAATTTAATTCCTATTCATGTGGCTTTTATACCTTTGTTGATTCCACCTCTTTTAAGTCTTTTTAATAAACTTAAAATCGATCGTAGAGCGGTTGCTTGTGCTTTAACTTTTGGACTTACTACGCCTTATATGGTTTTGCCAGTAGGCTTTGGACTTACTTTTCAAGATCTTTTAAAAGATAATTTAAATGCAAATAATGTAAGTGTATCTTTAAATGATGTTACAAATACTATGTATTTCGCTGCTATTTGTATGATAGCAGGACTTTTTCTAGCGCTTTTTGTGTTTTATCGTAAGTCAAGAGAGTATCAAGAAGTAGAAATTGCTAAAGTGGATTTAGAAAATCTTGAAATGACGCGTAAAGAATGGGGTGTTTTAGCTGGGCTTGTTTTAACTTTAATTTTGCAAATTTTGACTATGAATTTACCTTTATCAGGGCTTTTGGGTTTTGTTTTAATGGTTATTTTGGGTGGAGTTGAATTTTCAAAAGTCAATGAAGTTTTTGATGATGGGCTTAAAATGATGGGTTTTATAGCTTTTGTTATCCTTGTTGCTGCAGGATATGGAGAAGTTTTAAAAGAAAGTGGATCAGTAGTAGATCTTGTAAATTCAGTCGTTCCTTGGATGGAGCAAAGTAAATTTTTAGCAGTATTTTTCATGCTTTTAATAGGACTTATCATCACTATGGGTATAGGTACTTCTTTTGGAACTATACCTATCATAGCTACGCTTTTTTGTCCTATTTGTTTGGAACTTGGTTTTAGTACAGCACTTATTATATTTATCTTAGGAGTAGCAGGAGCTTTAGGAGATGCAGGAAGTCCAGCCAGTGAAACAACCATGGGAACTACTGTAGGATTAAATGCTGATAAACAACACGATCACATTAAAGATACTTGCATACCAACTTTTATTTTTTATAATGGTCCATTATTGATTTTGGGTAGTATTATCGCCATGTTTTTATAATTTTTGCAAATCTATCAAAATATTTTTTAATTTATTTATTTTTAAGATAAAAATTATATCGATTTTAAAAAAATGTATGCTATAATCCTTATAAAGCTAACAAAATTTAAATCAGTCTTATAAGGAGAGCAAAATGGATTTAGAAAATATCCTAGAAAATAATCAAAGCATAGGTTTATATCACCCAAAGAACGAACACGATGCCTGTGGTATCGCTGCAGTTGCTAATATACGCGGTATTGCTTCTTATAAGGTTATTTGTGATGCTTTAGAAATTTTGATGAATCTTGAACACCGAGGTGGTGCAGGAGCTGAAGAAAATTCAGGTGATGGGGCGGGGATTTTAATCCAAATTCCACATGATTTTTTTAAAACTCAAGAATTGGGTTTTGAACTTCCTAAAAAGGGTGATTATGCTGTAGCACAGATGTTTTTATCACCCAATACTGATGCAAAAGAAGAAGCAAAAGAAATATTTTTACAAGGTTTAAAGGATAAAAAACTTGAATTTTTAGGTTTTAGAGAAGTGCCTTTTAATCCTAGTGATATAGGTGCAAGTGCTTTAAAAGCTATGCCTTATTTTTTACAAGCCTTTGTGAAAAAACCAAGTAAAATAAGTGCAGGACTTGAGTTTGAAAGAGTGCTTTATAGTACGCGTCGACTTATAGAAAAAAGAGCTATTAATGTGCCAAAATTTTATTTTTCAAGTTTTTCTTCACGCACCATAGTTTATAAAGGAATGCTTCTTTCAACTCAATTGAGCGATTTTTATCTTGATTTTAAAGATGTCAATATGAAATCAGCCATCGCTTTGGTGCATTCTCGCTTTTCGACTAATACCTTCCCAAGTTGGGAAAGAGCCCATCCAAACCGTTATATGGTGCATAATGGAGAGATTAATACCATACGCGGAAATGTTGATAGCATAAGAGCTAGAGAAGGCTTGATGCAAAGTGAGTATTTTGAAAATTTAGATGAAATTTTTCCTATCATAGCTAAGCCTAGCAGTGATTCTGCAATGTTTGATAATACTTTAGAATTTTTAGCTCTAAATGGTCGTACTTTAGAAGAAGCTTTTATGATGATGGTGCCAGAACCTTGGCACAAAAATGAAAATATGGAAAGCAAAAAGCGTGCTTTTTATGAATATCATTCTTTATTGATGGAGCCTTGGGATGGGCCTGCTGCTATAGTTTTTACTGATGGAGTGATTATGGGGGCGAGTTTGGATAGAAATGGTTTTCGTCCTTCAAGGTATTATCTTACAAAAGATGATATGCTCATACTTTCAAGTGAAACAGGGGCATTAAAACTTGATGAAAAAAATATCAAAGCCAAAAAACGCTTAGAACCTGGAAAACTTTTACTCGTTGATACAGCAAGAGGTAGGGTTATAGCTGATAATGAAATCAAAGAGCATTATGCTAATGCTAAGCCTTATAAAAAATGGCTTAAAAATTTAGTTGAACTTGAAAAACAAAAAAGCGGAGTTTATAAACATCAGTTTTTAAAAGAAGATGAGGTTTTAAAACTCCAAAAAGCTTTTGGTTGGAGTTATGATGAGCTTAAAATGAGTGTGGCTGCTATGGCTCAAAATGGTAAAGAAGCTATAGCAGCTATGGGTGTAGATACTCCTTTGGCTATACTTTCTAAAACTTATCAACCTTTGTATAATTATTTTAAACAACTTTTTGCACAAGTAACTAATCCTCCTCTTGATGCCATAAGAGAAGAGATCGTTACTTCTACAAGGATTTATCTAGGAAGCGAAGGCAATTTATTAAAACCCGATGAAAACAATGCAAAACGCGTAAAAATAGCCTTGCCTGTGATAAGCAATGAAGAACTTTTTGAAGTTAAGGCTTTAAATAAATTTCAAGTTAAAGAATTTTCTATACTTTATGATTATTCTAAAAAAACTTTAGAAAAGGCTTTAGATGAACTTTGCGTTAAGATAGAAGATGAGGTTAAAAAAGGTGTTTCTATTATCATTTTAAGCGATAAAGGAGTGGATGAAAAAAACGCTTATATCCCTGCTTTGCTTGCTGTTTCTGGAGTGCATAATCATCTAGTAAGAAAAAATTTAAGAACACATACAAGTCTTATCATCGAAAGTGGTGAACCTAGAGAAATTCATCATTTTGCATGTCTTTTAGGTTATGGTGCGACTGTTATTAATCCTTATTTGGTTTATGAGAGTATACAAAAACTCATTGCCAATAAAGATTTAAATTTAAGTTATGAAAAGGCGGTAGAAAATTTCATCAAGGCAAGTTCAAGTGGTATAGTCAAAATTGCTTCTAAAATGGGGGTTTCTACCTTGCAAAGTTATAATGGTTCTGCACTTTTTGAATGTCTGGGCTTAAGCTCTAAGGTGATTGATAAATACTTCACTTCTACAACTTCACGCATTGAAGGTATGGATTTAGAAGATTTTGAAAAAGAACTCATTGCTTTACACAAACATGCTTTTAACGATACACATAAGGCTTTAGATTCTAAAGGAATTCATGGTTTTAGAAGTGCTAAAGAAGAACATTTAATCGATCCGCTTGTGATTTTTAATCTTCAGCAAGCCTGTCGCAACAAAGACTATAAAAGCTTTAAAAAATACTCGGCTTTAGTAGATGAAAAACAAGTTAATTTGCGTTCTTTGATGGAATTTGATTTTAGTGAAGCTATCAGTATAGATAAGGTTGAAAGTGTAGAAAGTATAGTTAAACGCTTTAGAACAGGGGCGATGAGTTATGGTTCTATTTCTAAAGAAGCACACGAGTGTTTAGCACAGGCTATGAATAAAATAGGTGCTAAATCAAATTCAGGTGAAGGTGGCGAGGATGAAGAACGCTATGAAATCAAAGAGGGTGTGGATAAAAACTCAGCCATTAAGCAAGTAGCAAGTGGGCGTTTTGGCGTGGATTTAAACTACTTAAGTCATGCAAAAGAAATTCAAATCAAAGTCGCTCAAGGCGCAAAACCAGGTGAAGGCGGACAATTAATGGGCTTTAAAGTCTATCCTTGGATAGCTAAGGCTAGACATTCTACTGCAGGTGTGACGCTGATTTCCCCACCTCCTCATCATGATATTTATTCTATAGAAGATTTAGCTCAACTTATTTATGACCTAAAAAATGCTAACAAAGACGCTAAAATTTCAGTAAAACTTGTAAGCGAAAATGGCATAGGAACGGTTGCTGCAGGTGTGGCTAAGGCAGGAGCGAATTTAATCCTTGTTTCAGGTTATGATGGAGGTACGGGTGCAAGTCCTAGAACTTCTATACCGCATGCAGGAATTCCTTGGGAGTTAGGTTTGGCTGAAACACATCAAACTTTGATTTTAAATAAGCTTAGAGATAGGGTAAGATTAGAAACTGATGGAAAGCTTATGAATGGGCGTGATTTAGCCATAGCAGCACTTTTAGGAGCTGAAGAATTTGGTTTTGCAACCGCGCCTTTGATTGTTTTAGGTTGTACAATGATGAGAGTTTGTCATCTAAATACCTGTCCTTTTGGTATAGCCACTCAAGATACAGAACTTAGAGATCGTTTCAAAGGCAAAGTAGATGATGTGATTAATTTCATGTATTTTATAGCTGAGGAGCTTAGAGAATACATGGCAAGGCTTGGTTTTGAACGCCTAGATGATATGATAGGTCGCGTGGATAAACTCCGCCAAAAAAGTGTGCAAGGTAAAGCAGGAAAGCTAAATTTAGATAAAATTTTAAAATCCTTGCCTACTTATAATAGAACCGCTGTGCATTTTAAAGATTATAAAGACAATAAACTTGAAAAAACGATTGATTATAGAATTTTACTACCACTTTGTAAAAATGCTGTGGAGAAAAAAGAGCCTATCAAACTTTCTTTAGAAGTAGGAAATCAAAGTCGTACTTTTGCAACTATGCTTTCAAGTGAAATTTTAAAAACTTATGGAAAAGATGCTTTAGATGAAGATAGTATCCATATCAAAGCTATAGGCAATGCAGGCAATAGCTTTGGAGCGTTTTTGTTAAAGGGTATTAAACTTGAGATTGTAGGCGATAGCAATGATTATTTAGGCAAGGGTTTAAGTGGTGGTAAAATCATAGCAAAAATTTCAAATGAAGCCACTTTTTCACCTGAAGAAAATATCATCGCAGGAAATGCTTGTTTATACGGAGCTACAAAAGGTGAAGTGTATTTAGATGGTATAGCAGGGGAAAGATTTTGTGTAAGAAATTCAGGGGCTTTGGCTGTGGTTTTAGGAACAGGCGTGCATGGTTGTGAATATATGACAGGTGGACAAGTTGTAGTTCTTGGAGATGTGGGTGCGAATTTCGCTGCTGGTATGAGTGGGGGCGTTGTTTATATTTTTGGAAGACACAATGAAGCTCATGTAAATACCGAGCTTGTGGATATTAAAGATCTTAATGCTAAGGATGAAAAAGAATTAAAAGCTGTGATAGAAAAACATATCACTTATACAGATTCTAAAAAGGCTAAAGATATTTTAGAAAAATTCGATAAAAAAGACTTTTTTAAAGTCACGCCAAGAGATTATGAAAAGATGTTAAAAATGCTTGATCTTTGTAAAAATGAAAAAGATCCAAATTTAGCAGCATTTTTGAAAATCACACAAAAATAAGGAGTAAAAATGGGAAATGCAAGAGGTTTTTTAGATTTTAAAAGAATGGATTTTAAAAAAATTGCTCCTAAGGAAAGGGTTTTAAATTACAAAGAATTTACTATACCTTTGGATAAAAAAGAACAAGAAATTCAGGGCGGACGATGTATGGATTGTGGTGTGGCCTTTTGTCATACGGGTGTGATGAGCGAAGGAAAAGATGTAGGCTGTCCTTTAAACAATCTCATTCCTGAATGGAACGATCTTATTTATCGTTCTTTATGGGAAGAAGCTTATGAAAGACTTGATCTTACCAATCCTTTTCCTGAATTTACCGGTCGTGTTTGCCCTGCTCCTTGTGAGGATTCTTGTGTGTGTGCGATAAATGGTGTTAGTGTGAGCATAAAAAATAATGAATTATCCATTATAGAAAATGCTTTTAAGGAAAATTTAGTAAGAGTAAATAAACCTAAGCAATACAATGGCAAAAAAATCGCTATCATAGGAAGTGGACCTGCTGGGCTTGCTTGTGCTAACACTTTAAATTCACTAGGTTATAAAGTAAGTGTTTTTGAAAGAAGCGATAAAATAGGTGGACTTTTGATGTATGGTATCCCTGATATGAAGCTTGATAAAAGTATAGTTCAAAGACGGGTGGATTTGCTTAAAAAAAGCGGGATTGAATTTAAAGCGAATGAAAATATAGACAGCAAAGATAAGGTTTCAAAACTTCTAAAAGAATTTGATGCTTTGGTGCTTTGTACAGGAGCAAGCAAGCCTATAGATCTTGATATAGAAGGCAGAAAGCTAAAAGGGGTTGAATTTGCCCTTGATTTTTTAACGCAAAATACCAAAACTTTGTTAAAAACAGGCAAGGGTGCAGATATGGCCAAAGGTAAAAATGTCTTGGTTATAGGAAGCGGGGATACAAGTGTGGATTGTATTGCTGTGGCGACAAGACAAGGGGCTAAATCTATAGTGCGTTTTGAAAGAAGTCCAAAAAGACCTTTGCAAAGAAGCCAAAACAATCCTTGGCCTTTAAAAGCTGACATTTTTACTACTGATTATGGTTTAGAAGAAGCCATTGCTGTATATGGCAAAGATCCTAGGGAATATCAAAAAATGACAAAGAAATTTTTAGGAAAAACTCATGTAGAATGTGTTGAAGCAAATGATTTAAAACGCGAGTTTAAAGAAGGCAAGGCTATAAATGTTGAAATTCCAAATTCTAAAAAAACTTATAAAGCGGATTTAGTGCTTTTAGCTATGGGTTTTAGCGGGTGCGAAGAAGCTATCGCTAAAAATTTTGGAGTGAAATTAGATGAGAAAAACAACATAAGCACAGAAAATTTCCAAACCACTCATAAAAAAATCTTTGCTTGTGGAGATGCTAGAAAAGGACAATCTTTAGTTGTTTGGGCTATAAAAGATGGTATAGAATGTGCTTTGAGTTTGCATCAAAATTTAGCAAAATAATCATAAAAGTTTAAAACTTTTTCGGTGGAGTTTGCAAATTCCAAATTTAGCTATAAATTCTTTATGGGCTTTTGTGCCATAGGCTTTGTTTTTTTCAAATTCATAACAAGGAAAGTCTTTAGCTAAGAAATTCATCACCCTATCTTTACTAACTTTTGCGAGTATGCTAGCTGCACTTACTTGCAAAATGCTAGCATCGGCTTTGATTTGTGTTTTTATCCCGTTTATACCTAGGTTGGTGTTTCCATCATATAAGAAGTTATTTTCTGTTTTAAAATGCTTTTTTATAAGTTTTAAGCCTTTTTTTAAACAAGTGCTTAAGCCTAGTGCGTCGATTTGTTCTGAAGAAAAAGCAAGTATGAGATAGTTTGAATTTTTGATGATGATTTCATAAAGTTCTTCGCGTTTTTTTTCGCTTAGTTTTTTAGAATCACACAACCCATCAAGTTGTTTGTTCAGTTTGCAAGCTGCCATCATCATAGGACCTGCTAAAGCACCGCGTCCTGCTTCATCAATACCGATTAAATTTATATCAAATTCGTTTAAAAGTTCTTTTGTGTCAAATAAAGTTTTCAAATTTTTCTAAAAAGAAGGGCAAAAATGCCCTTTTATTCTATTGTGATATCATTTTTGATTTTTTCAAAAAGCTTATCACCTATGCCTTTAACTTTTTTAAGATCATCAATACTTGTAAAATTTGCTTCTTTGCGGTATTCTAAAATCGCTTTAGCCTTAGCTTCGCCAATACCATTTAAACTTTTTAATTCTTTTAGTGTTGCAGTGTTGATATTTACAGCACCAAAGAGAAAAGCTGTTAAAGCAAAAAATAAAAATAGTAATTTTTTCATTTTCTTATCCTTTTATTAAAAAATAATTATAATATTATCTTAAAAAGGATAAGAATTTCTTAACTTAACCCAAAAATTCACGTTTAAAATACTCTTTTGGTGCTTTACATAAAGGACAGGCTGCTGGAGCTTTTTTGCCACGATGTATATGTCCGCATACTTCACAAACCCATAATTCTTCTACTTCACTATTAAAAAATTCTTCTTCTTCGAGCATTTTTTTAAGCGCTAGATATTCTCTTTCGTGTTCAATTTCTACTTTACCAATAGCTGTAAATAATCTCGCTATAGCCTTTTTGCCTTCATCTTCAGCGATTTTTGCAAAATTTGGATACATAGTTGTGTGCTCATAGTTTTCACCTTCTGCAGCAGTTACTAGGTTTTTTGTAGTTACTTCTAAAGGTTTGCCATCAACGATTTCATGATAAGCTTTAAATTCTGCTCTTGCATGCCATTTTTCATTTTCAGCCGCTTCTCTAAAATGTCTAGCAACCGCATGCCAACCTTCTTCTTCAGCTACATCAGCAAATAAATCGTATTTGTTTCTTGCCATAGATTCGCCTGCAAAAGCTTTCATTAAATTTACTGCAGTTAAATCTGTAGTGATACATTTCATTTCTTCACCACAACAACTAAGCTTACCGCCACCTACATTTTGAACTTCTACTTCATTGCCACATTTTTGGCATTTATAGGTTTCATATTGTCTCATTTTGACTCCTTTTTTGATTATCAAAAAGTATTGTATTATAAAAAAATATTTTTGTCAATTAATAATTTTTATCATTTATGAAAATGTATATCAAAATAAATTTCACAAAAATTAAGCTTTGCTAAATATAATTTTAAAAAATTATTATCAGGAGTTACAATGAGAAGCGATGCGATAAAAAAAGGACATTTAAGAGCACCTAATCGTTCTTTACTTCGTGCTTGTGGTTTGAAAGATGAAGATTTTGACAAACCTTTTATAGGTGTAGCAAATAGCTATATAGATATAATCCCAGGGCATTATTTTTTAAATGATTATGCTAAAATCATTAAAGATGAGATACGCAAAAATGGTTGCGTACCTTTTGAGTTTAATACCATAGGTGTAGATGATGGTATAGCTATGGGACATGAAGGTATGCTTTATTCTTTACCAAGTCGTGAACTTATCGCAAATTCTATTGAAACAGTGATGAATGCTCATCAACTTGATGCTTTAATCTGTATTCCAAACTGCGATAAAATTACTCCTGGTATGTTAATGGGAGCTTTAAGGGTCAATGTTCCAACCATTTTTGTAAGTGGTGGGCCTATGGCTTCAGGAGTAACCAAAAAAGGAGAAAAGATCAGCCTTAGCTCTGTTTTTGAAGCTGTAGGGGCTTATGAATCCAAAAAAATTAGTGAAGAAGAATTTAAAGATATAGAATGTTCAGCCTGTCCAAGTGGTGGATCTTGTTCGGGAATGTTTACAGCAAATTCTATGAATACCTTATGCGAAGCTATGGGTATAGCACTAGAAGGCAATGGAACCATTTTAGCTTTAAGTAAAGAAAGAGAAGAGCTTTTAAGAAAAGCAGCGCGTCGTATTTGTGAAATCGCCCTAGATGAACGTTTTAAAATTCGTAATATTATCACTCAAAAAGCTGTGCGTAATGCTATGGTAGTAGATATGGCAATGGGTGGAAGTAGCAATACAGTTTTACACATGCTTGCCATTTCGCGTGAAGCAGGGGTAGCACTAGACATTAAAGATTTAAATTTCATCTCAAGTAAAGTTGCACATATAGCAAAAATAGCCCCATCGCTAAATAGTGTTTATATGGATGATATCCACAAAGCAGGCGGTGTGAGTGCAGTTATGGCTGAAATTTCAAGCAGACAAGGACATATTTTAGAACTTGATGCACTGACCATTACAGGAGAAAGTCTCAAAGAACGCTTAAAAAATGCCAAAATTAAAGATGAAAATATCATTCGTAAAGTAGATAATGCTTACTCAAAAGTAGGTGGGCTTGCCATTTTGTTTGGAAATTTAGCCGAGCAAGGTTGCGTTATAAAAACCGCAGGAATAATCGGAGAAAGAAAATTTAAAGGCAAAGCTGTTTGTTTTAACTCTCAAGATGAAGCTATAAAAGGCATTATCAAAGGCAAGGTGCAAAAAGGAAATGTTTGTGTAATACGCTATGAAGGTCCAAAAGGGGGTCCTGGTATGCAAGAAATGTTAAGTCCTACTTCACTTTTAATGGGTATGGGTTTAGGTGCTGATGTAGCTTTAATCACCGATGGTCGTTTTAGTGGGGCTACAAGGGGTTTAAGCGTCGGTCATATTTCCCCTGAAGCAGCTGAAGGTGGTCTTATAGGACTTTTAAAAGATGGAGATGAAATAGAAATTGATGTAGATGCTTATACTATCCATGCAAATGTAAGTGAAGAAGAAATTGCTAAACGTAAAAAAGAATTTGCATTGCCTCAAAAAGAGGTGTCTTCAAGATGGCTTAGAATGTATCAAAAACTTGTTAGCAATGCTAGTAAAGGTGCGGTTTTAGATATGGAATGAAAGGTTTCCTTTCATTCTTCTATTTCTTTGGTTATACGATTTCTTATATCTCTACGAACTATTTCCATGCCCCACAGCCAAACAATATGGCCAAAAATTTCAGACAGGTGTTCATCAAAAGGAATTTCAGAAAGTGGTGGAACTTCTGCAATTAAAGGCATTACAATAACATGGGCAAAAAGATAAACAAAAAATCCAAAAACTGCACCTTGCCACATAGTAATACGGTGCCATTTTTCCGCTATCATACAATAAGCCACTCCAAAAATAATAGAAAAACCGACATGTACTATAAAAATTGACAAAGGCATTTGCATACCTGAAAACATATAAGTCCAATCAGTAGGCAAGCCTAGTTGTTCTAGAAAAATTTTAGGTGGAGTAACACGTTCTAAAGCATCTGCTGGCCAAAAAACATTGGGATTTCTTGGAGGAAAAGGTACTTCCCAACCCCATTTAACAATAGCTCCGAAAATACCCGCTAATATACCTATAAAAAAGGCTAAAGTATAGCGCTTTTGAAAGTATTTTTTCATAATAACTCCTTTATATTTTATACAAAATAAAATTTGAATTTATAATATTTTTATTTAAAACATATTGAAAATAGTAGTATAAAAATCTTATTTAAATTTTAAAATACTCTCTTAAACTTTCACAAATTTCAAAAAAATTCACCCCATCTATGGTAGGATTTTCTTTAAAAAACTCATGCATTCCTAAAAAACCACTTTCAAGTTCTTTAGACTTTACACCATAACTTATACTAAGTCCTGCTTCTATATAAGCAGCAATTTTATCGCAGTATTTAAGCGCCTTACCATCTATAGCACCAAATTCATTTTCATTAAAAGAGCTTAAACTTCCGCTGCAAAGCTCGATTTTAGCATTTTTATAAGTGCGATTTTCAAACTCATTTTTTACAAAATTTGACTCACCGTTTCTACCTTCTCTAATGCCTAAAATATAAGAAAACTCAGCTCTTAAACCCTCAGGTACAAAGGGTAAAATTCTTTCATTAATAAGTTTCATTTCATAATCATTTATGATATCATGAAGTCCATCAATGCCGTATTTTACAGGGCTGATAATATCACGTGTTAAAGACTCTGGCAAATCATGAAACAAAGCACAATAAAAATTATTTTCAAGTCTTTTATCGCAAGCCTTGATTTTTAGTGAGTAAAAATATCCTAAAATCGCCACCACAAGCATATGTCCTAAAACCGCGGTTTCTGGTATGCGTGGAGTTTGAGCCCAACGTTTTTGAAAGCGAAGTCTTCCGCTAAGATCAATAATTTTGGCTATTTTTTGATTTAAAGCGATTTTTCTAGCTCCTATAAGCTCATAGTAATCTTCCAATTCTTCTTCAACTTTGTTTTTAATCTCATCAATATCATTTAAAAAAGCTGAGGTTTGATAAACTATGTTAAATTCCCATCTTGTAGCAAAATATGAAGCTGCTTTTAAGATAAGTCTTTCTTTAGCATAAGCATTACCGTTTAAATACGCTTCAAAACGCTTTAGAAATTCCCCATCTTCTATATCTTCTATCATAGGTTCGATTTTGCTTAAAACCCAAGCATTAACTTCAGCTTTTTTTTGACGCACGATTTCATGATACACATCAGGGCGTATATCAGTTACCACAACACGACTTAAAAACTCAAAAATTCCCCCTTCTATAATCACTCTCATATCCACATCTTTTTCCATTTTAGCGATAAAATATGCGATGATGAATTTATGAGCTTGTTTGTCAAGTTCAACCAAATTTGCCATTCTTGGATAATCATTCCAACGACTGATAGAAGCGGCTTTAAAAATGTGTTCTATGAGTTTTATGTTTATCATGCTTTTGCCTTTTTTGCAATTTAAATTTAAAAATTTTCGTTAAAATTGTGAAATTATAGCAAATTTAAGGATAAAAATGAGTAAAAAAGCACTTTGTATCATAAGTGGCGGTATGGATAGTACTTTGTGTGCTTATCTGGCCAAAAAAGAAGGTTATGAAATCATCGCTTTGCATTTTGACTATGAACAACGCACTCAAGAAAAAGAAAAAGAATGTTTTAAGCAAATTTGCAAGGCTTTAAAAGTAGAAAAATCTTATATTTTAGATGTGAGTTTTATCAAAGATATAGGGGGTAATGCCTTAACCGATAAAAGTATAGACATCCCTAAAAATGAGCTTTGTACAAGCGATACTCCACCTATCACTTATGTGCCTTTTCGCAATGGAATTTTCTTAAGTATAGCAGGATCTTTGGCTGAAAAGGAAAATTGTGAGAGTGTTTTTATAGGGGTGGTAGAAGAAGATGGCAGTGGTTATCCCGACTGTACTGATGAGTTTATACAAAAGGCACAAGAATTTATCAATGAAGGTACGAGTAAGAATTTCAAAGTTTGTATAAAAACTCCGCTTGTTAGACTAAACAAAGCTAAAATTGTAGAACTAGCCTTAAAAGAAAATGTACCTTTAGAACTTACTTGGTCTTGTTATGAGAGTGAAGATGAAGCTTGTGGGGAGTGTGATAGTTGTTTGCTTCGTTTAAGAGGTTTTGAAAAAGCAGGATTTAAAGATAAGATTAAATATAAGTCCTAGTTTTCACTAGGACTTAAAGCTTAGTTTAAAGTATAAAGCTTGTTTGCTCCATCTTGATAAGAAAGAATATTGATTTTTCCATCTTTAAAGAAAATGCTTCTAGCATTAGTGATAGAGCTTGGGAAAGCGATAGTTTTCACTACTTCTTCTTTGACTGGATCAATTACAGCAATCACATTGTGATTTTTGCTAAGTGCATAAATTTCCCCATCTTTAAAAGTCATAGAAGTTACATAAAGATCGCCTAAAGTTTTACCTTCTTTAAGATTTGCTTTTGGAGTAAATTCTCCTGAAAGAACACGATCTTTTAAAGAAACTTTAGAGATTACAAAAGTTTTAGCATCTTTGTTGTTTGGAACAGTTGCAAGATAAAGATAATTTCCATCTGTAGTCATACTTGCTACATGGTTAAATTTTGCTCTTACGGTATCAAGTCTTCCGCGACCTAAACTTTCGCCTTGACCTTTAAATTTATCATTGCCTTTTACAAAGTCAGCGTATTGTTTAGCGATATCTTCTTCACTTGCATTAGGATTTTTTGCAAATCTTAAGAAAGATTTGTTTGAGCCCATAAGAATGAATTTATCGTTCATATAAGGTATGATACCGATGATTGGATCGATAGAAGCTGAAAAATAAGGATCAAGTTCAAAACCTTCTTTAACGCTAAAATTATTATCTAAGAAAGCTACATCCCATTTAGAACTTGCTACAAATTCGTTATTGATATAATCAAGAGTATTGATGGCTTTGTCAAAATTTATGGTTTGTTCATTTGTGATTTTAAGCTCATCATTGATTTTTGCAAATGGAGCATTGTTGATATCATTATCAAATTTTATGCCAAGTTTTTCACTTGCAGGTGCAAAAGCATAATCAGGAGCTTTAACATCGCGTTTTCCTAAGAAAGAAATATTTTGCCATAAACCATTCCAACCTTCTTTACTCCAAATGATGTATTTTGGATTTAAACTAAATCTTACAGGATCGCCTTGTCCTACATAAGGAGGAATACCTGTGCTAACAAAGGCTTGGAAAACATTTGATGCTACGATGATAGCACTGATTAAAACTGCTGCAAAGCTAAATTTAGTATATTTTCTAAACTTTTCTCCATTTAGTTCAGCTTCAAAAGCATTAAATTTAGGAGCAAAAGCAAAAATCACACCTAAGAGCAATACAACAGCCCAAAATACTACTTCAGCCCAAAAATAAGTATGGATACCAAAAACTGCTAAACCAAAACCTTGATCTAAATCTCTATGAGCGTGATTACCATAGTGAGCAAAAGATTGATAAAGTCCTACTGCTGTCATGATTAAAAGAGCAGCAAGGTATTTACCTTTCATACCATAACGAACAATGAAAAGCGCCATTACACCGATAAAGATCATTGCTTCTCTTTGTCCCCAGCAAAGCGTGCAAGGACTATCGCCCAACATATAACCAAATATCAAATTTGCAATACCTACAGGCAAGAGTATAATCAAAAAGCCTGCTAAACACATTAGTGTGTAGAAATTTTTTGTTTTATTGATTTCGTTCATTTAGCCCTTCCTTACAGATTCATTATTGTTAATAGTGCGCCTGTTTTGTGGCCAACATAGAAAAAAACCATTAAAAGCCAAGCTACCATTACCAAACCAAAAGCCAAATTTTCTTTTTCTGGTTTTTTGATAATCAGTATCAAGGCGATTAAAACTAATAAAAGTTCAAGAAACTCCATAGCATCTCCTTTGAAATAAAAACTGCTAATTTTACTTGAAAAACATAAATTAAAAATAAAATTTTTATTGAAATTTCACGTTAAGTTAAATTAACGTGAAAAAAGTTACTGAAAGCTACTTAATTTTTCGGAGAGTTTAGAGGCACCATTTAGAACATTTTGAGAGATATTATTGATTTCACATGATAAATCTTTAACAGAATTTGCAAGTTCGTTAACTTTGTCTATATTTGTTCCTAGGATAAGCATTTTATCTTTTACTTCCATGCTTTTATCTTTCATGGTTTGGGTTGATTCTATAGAGCTTTCCAATTTATGCATAGAATTTACAAGTTCTTGTTGTAAATCATTGGTTTTTGAAGAGGTTTCTTTCATAGAATCATGGATAAGATCCATTAAGGCTTTGTTGTCATTGATTTGTTGGACTATAGTATTAACAGTAGCATTGATATTTAAAAGAGATTTGCTTGTTTTATCAGCAAGTTGTCCAACTTCATCGGCTACAACAGCAAATCCACGCCCATGTTCGCCTGCTCTTGCAGCTTCGATAGCTGCATTTAGAGCAAGTAAATTAGTTTGATCAGCTATATCTTTAATGGAATTTGTGATTTCTATAATATTATCCGCACTTTGGGTTAGACTATCCATATTGGCTACTACATTTTGTTCTTTTTCATTGTTTTCGTTTATTAAATTTACAAGTTCAGATAGAGTAAGTTCTACTTTATCCATTAGTATGTGCATATCTTGCATATTTTCTATACTTTCTTGTGCTAAATTTCCCGCAAGATTGATATGATCATCTAAAACATGAGTGATTTCTTTAACTCCTTGAATTTGTTCATGTTGAGAATTAGAACTGTTTTCAAGCATCATAGAATTGCTTTTGAGTTTTTGTGAATTTTGATGACTTGATTTAGCATTTTCTATGGCTTCTATGATCGAGTTTTGAACGGTGGATATAAATGAATTAATATATTGAGCGCTTTGTCCAAGCTCGCTTTTTGGATCTATGTTTAAACGAGAATGTAGATTGGCTTCTTTGCTAGCTAAATTAGCACTTAGTTTTTCTAAAGTATGAATTGGTATGATGACTTTTTTTAGTGTTAATAAAATAAAAAATACAAATAATACGATAGTAATTCCAAATACTGCCAAAGCGATATAAAATTTAAATAAATTAGATTGTTCTATAGTATTTTGGGTAAAAGTGTCAAGTTGTTTTAACTCTTTCATAAGGGAATTATTTTCATAAATAGAAGAATTATCTTGCATAATAGAAATTTGCTTTACAATCATTTTATAGTGTTTTAAAAAAAGTTGCAAATTTTCATTTTTTGCATCATTTTTGATTTCTTTCATAAGACTGTTGAGTTGATTTAATGTTGTTTTTTGTAAAATACTTTCAGTTGAAAGAACGCTTAACATGGAGTTCATTGTTTTATAGTTGTTTTTATTTGTTTCATGGTTTTGTTCCAATTCTTCAAAATAATTTTTAGCTAGTTCAAATAAATAAAGTTTTGAATTTACTGCTATGGAATTTGCGGATTTAAAATAATTAAGCTGAATTAGTTTGGCATTAAAAATTTCTTCTGCTTTGCTTATGTCAATCCCAAAAGTTTTAAGTTTTGCAAAGTTTTCTTGCATTTTTTTTATCGCTTGCACACTTGGGTCATAGTTGATAAAATTAAAACTATTTTGAAAAATAGAATTGATTTTTTCATCTGAAATTTCTAGTTGCTGAACTATGTTTATCAAGTCTTTATTGTCTTTAGATGAAGAATAGTTATTAAAAATAATAGCTAATAAAACAAGAATGAAAGTCAAAACTAGTGTAGATAAGATAATAAATTTTATCAAAAATGAACTTTTTTTATTTGTCATGATATTCTCCTGTTAAGCTTTCTAAGAATGCAACTATATTGTCAACTGTTTCTTGATCTAAAAATTTTCCTAGTTGATAGTAAGCCATAAACTGAACACAAGCATCTAAAGTAGGTATAGAACCATCATGAAAATAAGGCGCGGTTTTGGCTATATTTCTAAGACTAGGAACTTTAAATACCATTTTATCAGCTTCTCTTTTTGTGATTTCATAGCGCCCTAAATCTTCTTGGTTTGGGTATTCTTCAAAAATACCGATTTTTTGAAACATATTCCCACCTATATTTTGACCTTGATGACAAGAAATGCAACCATTAGCTTTAAAATCTTCATAGCCTTTTTTAGCTTGAGCTGAAATAGCATTTTGATCCCCGCTAAGATAGCGATCAAAAGGAGAATTTGGGGTGATTAAGGTTTTTTCAAATTCAGCAATTGCAAGGGCTATGTTTTCTACTGTAACTTCTCCATAAAGTTTTTTAAAAGTTTTCACATAATTTTCATTTGAATTAACTTTTTGTAAAAGAAGTTCAGGACTTAGCCCCATTTCTTTGGGATTGAAAAAAGGTACTGTAGCTTGTTCTGTTAAATCTTTAGCTCTGCCATTCCAAAATTGCACAAAATTAAACACAGAATTAAAGGTTGTAGGAGTGTTAAAGGGTTTATCGAGTTGATTATCAACTCCTATTGAAAATTCAAGCCCATCAACACCGTGTTGATCAAGTCTATGGCAAGTATTGCATGAAACTTTTCCATCTTTAGATAAACTTTTATCCATATAAAGACTTTTTCCAAGTTCAGCTTTTTCTTTATCATAAGAGATGGAATTTGGAATAGGGGTTATCATATCTACTGCAAAGACTATATTTGCATAAGATAAACATAAAATCATTATTATTTTTTTCATGATAAATTTCTGCCTTAATTTAAGTGTTTAAAATGACATTATAGTATAATTTTAGTAAATTATTTAATAATTGATATTTTTTATTTAATATTTTTTATTTTATTTTATTACAAAGTTCTCCTAAATTTTCTATGACACAACGCACTTTATCTCCTGATTTTAAAAAAGTAGGTGGATTTAACCCCATACCTACTCCACTAGGAGTTCCCATAGATATAATACTTCCAGCTTTTAAAAGCATGCCTGCGCTAAGTTCTTCTAAGACATAAGCAATATCAAAAATAAACAATTGAGTGTTAGAGTTTTGGCGTAGTTCATCATTGACATAGCTTTGAAGTTGGAGTTTAGGAGGATAAGAAATTTCATCTACGCTTGTGATATAAGGTCCCATTATAGTGCTACCTTCAAGACTTTTTGCTCGGTAGAATTGTTTGTGGCGTTTTTGAAGTTCGCGAGCTGAAATTTCATTGATAATAGTATAGCCAAAGATATAATCTTTTGCATCTTTAGCTTTGATTTTATAAGCATCTTTACTTAAAATAAATGCAAGCTCACATTCATAATCAAGCTGAGAAGTTACATCTGCATGTAAAGGTATATCGCCAAAAGGTGCCGTAGCTTGATTGCAGCGTTTTCCAAAATATACAGGATATTCTCTTTCTTCAAATTTTTCACCCTTAAATTTGGCAGATTCTTTGGCATGATCTAAAAAATTAATCCCAAGACATATAATATCTTGGCGAGGTTCTATAATAGGGGCTAGATAATTTTCTTGTGGAATTTCATAGGCTATTTTAGAATCCAAGTCTGTAAGTTTGTGTTTAAATTTATCAAAATGGATAATAAATTCATTCATATCGTTAGTTTCAATGTCAAGATCATCAAAACTTACAATTTTTCCACTAGAATTTAGTACTCCTAGATTGGGTTTTTGACCCTGTATAAAATTAACAAATTTCATTTGGAAAATCTCGCTTTTTTATTTAATTATACTTAAAGTTTTAGCAAGAATTATTTTTTTGTTTTAAAATTTGGTAAAAAAGTGATTGATTGTAGCGTAGTGAAACATCATTTTATTTTATAGAATTGTTGAAAATTTCTTTTATGTTTATTTTTGAGTTGATATTAAAATTTTGATTTTTATATTGAAATTTCAAACGATAAGAGTGCAAACACAAACGCAAGGCACCTGTAAGTTTTAAGCGTTCTTTGGGGGTTAATTTTTCATCTAAAATACTTTCGATTTGTTCTTTGCTAAGCCCATAAAGTGGATCGCCTAAAATGGTATGGTTTTTATAGTGTAAATGCACTCTTATTTGGTGTTGTCTGCCTGTTAAGGGTTTGCAGAGTAAAAGAGTAGCGTTGATTTTAGGAAAGTATTCTAAAATTTCAAACTCAGTGATAGCTTGTTTTCCTTCCTTACAAATTTGCATCCTTGTTTTTACATCATCGTAGTTTTTGGCTAAATTTATGGCTTTATCAATTATAAAATTTTCTTCTATTTTTCCGTTAGCTAGAGCAAGGTATTCTTTTTGAACCAGTTTTTTTTCAAACAAAGCTTTAAGATCAATTTGAGCTTTTTTATTTTTGGCTACAAGTATAAGTCCGCTCGTTTCTTTATCAAGTCTGTGTGCTACGCAAGCTTCTTTTCCCCAAAGATGCCAAATTTCATCACTAAGACTGTATTTACAATGTCTACCATTTGGATGACTTAAGATCCCACTTTCTTTTTCAAGTATGGCAAAGTCTTCATTTTCAAAGACAATTTCTACTCCTTTGGGATTGTTTTTATAGACTATAAGCTCTACTAAACCATTTAAAATTTCATTCTTTTTTTCTACTAAAATTCCATCACAAAAAAGTCTTTTTTTGTCTATGAGTTTTTGTGCTTCATTTATGCTAATTTTTAAATTTTCCATAAGGACTTGAAATGCCTTTTTTCCATTATTTGAGAGTTTTATTTTTATGTAAGCCATTTAATAACTTTCTTAGGATAATTTGATATAATTTCTGTTTTTTAAAATATAAAATTATAGCTAAAAAGGTTTCAAAGATGGTTGAAAGATATAGCAGAGAAATCATGGCTAAAAAATGGGACATGCAAGCAAAATACGATGCGTGGTTAAAAGTAGAATTAGCTGCTGTAAAAGCTTGGAATAAACTCGGTCTCATTAATGACACAGACTGCGAAAAAATTCTTAAAAATGCAAAATTTGATATTGCAAGAATAGACGAAATAGAAAAAACCACAAAACACGATGTTATCGCTTTTCTTACAAGTGTAAGTGAAAGTTTGGGAGAAGAGAGTCGTTTTGTGCATTATGCAATGACAAGTTCTGACTGTATAGATACGGCTGTTGCTTTACAGATAAAAGAGAGTTTGGAGCTTATTTTAGAAGATGTTTCTTTGCTTTTAGAAGTGATCAAAAAGCGTGCTTTGGAGCATAAAAATACCTTAATGGTAGGAAGAAGTCATGGAATTCATGGAGAGCCTATCACTTTCGGTTTAGTGTTAGCTATTTGGTATGATGAAATTTTGCATGCAAAAGAGCTTTTAGAACATGCAAAAGAAGTGATAAGCTATGGAAAAATCAGTGGTGCAATGGGAAATTTTGCCCATGCTCCTTTGGAATTTGAAGAAGAAGTTTGTAAAAATTTAGGTCTTAAAGCTGCCCCTGTTTCAAATCAAGTGATCCAAAGAGATCGTTATGCTCAAGTTATTTCTGCTATTGCAATTTTAGCTTCAAGTTGTGAGCAAATCGCTGTAGCGATAAGACATTTTCAAAGAACTGAAGTTTATGAGGCTGAAGAGTATTTTAGTGTAGGACAAAAAGGAAGTTCAGCTATGCCACATAAAAGAAATCCTGTTTTAAGTGAAAATATCACAGGGCTTTGTCGCGTGCTTAGATCTTTTGTAACTCCAGCTTTAGAAAATGTTGCACTTTGGCATGAAAGAGATATATCTCATTCTAGTGTTGAAAGATTTATTTTACCTGATGCTTTTATCACAGCTGATTTTATGCTTATGCGTCTTACAAATTTGATTGATAAGCTTTTGGTTTATCCTGAAAATATGATGAAAAATTTAAATCTTACAGGCGGACTTGTATTTTCAGGGAGGGTGCTTTTAGAGCTTCCATTTAAAGGCATTAGTCGTGAAGAAGCTTATAAAATAGTTCAAAGAAACGCTATGAAAGTTTGGGCAGATTTGCAAAATGGCAAGGCTGCTATCAATGAAAAAAATGAAAGTTTGTTTTTGTTAGCGCTTTTAAGCGATGAAGATTTAAGAAAAAGTTTGAGCGAAGAGGATGTAAGAAAATGTTTCGATTATAGCTACTACACAAAAAATGTTGATGCAATTTTTAAAAGAACATTTAAATAAAAATCAAGGAAGGCAATGAAAGTTATTAAAAGAAATGGTCGCACAGAAGAATTGGATGTTTCTAAGATCAAAAAATGCACCTCTGATGCTGTAAAAGATTTAGAAGGTGTGAATTTAAGCGAACTTGAACTCGATGCAAAGATTCAATTTCGTGATGGAATTTCAACTGAAGAAATTCAAAAAACTTTAATTAAAACTGCAGTAGATAAGATAGATATTGATTGTCCAAATTGGACCTTTGTTGCAGCTAGACTTTTTTTATTTGATTTATATAAAAAAGTTAATGGTATGAATCGCTATAATCATCTGCGTGAGTATTTTGAAAAGGGCGAAAAAGAAGGAAGAATCTTACTTGGTCTTAAAGAAAAATACGATTTAGATGATTTAAATGCTTATATTAAACCTGAACGCGATATGCAATTTACTTATCTTGGTATTAAAACTTTATATGATAGATACTTGATTAAAGATAGTAAAGGTATGCCTATAGAACTTCCTCAACAAATGTTTATGGCCATTGCGATGTTTTTAGCGCAGAATGAATTTAATCCTCAAGAATGGGCGAAGAAATTTTATGATTTAATTTCTAAATTTGAACTCATGCTTGCAACTCCGACTTTATCTAATGCAAGAACAACGCGCCATCAGCTTAGTTCTTGTTATATAGGATCAACCCCTGATAATATTGAAGGTATTTTTGATTCTTATCAAGAAATGGCTTTGCTTTCTAAATTTGGTGGCGGTATAGGTTGGGATTGGTCTAAAGTGCGTGCTATGGGTGGAAGCATAGATGGGCATAAAAATGCCGCAGGAGGGATTATACCTTTCTTGAAAATTACTAATGATATTGCCGTGGCAGTAGATCAGCTAGGAACCAGAAAAGGAGCTATAGCTGTTTATATAGAACCTTGGCACATGGATATAAGTGATTTTATTGATTTGCGTAAAAATTCAGGTGAAGAAAGACGCCGTGCTCATGAACTTTTTCCTGCTTTATGGATCAATGATCTTTTTATGAAGAGAGTAAGAGCTAATGATAAATGGACTCTTTTTGATCCTGCGGATACGGCGGATTTGTGTGATTTATATGGTGAAGCTTTTGAAAAACGCTATGAAGAATATGAAAAAGATGAAAGCATTACCAAAGAAATCGTAGAAGCTAAAGAGCTTTGGAAGAAAATTTTGCTAAATTATTTTGAAACAGGCTTGCCATTTTTATGTTTTAAGGATAGCGCTAATAGAGCAAATCCAAATGCTCATGTAGGAATTATTAGAAGTTCAAATTTATGTACTGAAATTTTTCAAAATACTGAGGCAAATTATTATCAAATTAAAGTAGTTTTTGAAAATGGAGATGAGCTTCATTTTGATGAAGAGCAAAAAGTTGTGATCGATGGGGGATATGAAAAACCAGCCAAAAAAATCTCAACTTTAGATAGTATTGATGGTAATAAAGTTTATATAGTAGAAAAATATAAAAATGATGGAAAAACAGCCGTTTGTAATCTAGCAAGTATAAATCTTAGCAAAGTATATACTAAAGAAGATATAGAGCGTGTTGTGCCAACGGCTATTCGTATGCTTGATAATGTGATAGATTTAAATTTTTATCCTCATAGAAAAGTAAAAGATACAAATTTAAAATCTCGCGCCATAGGTCTTGGAGTCATGGGTGAGGCACAAATGCTTGCTGAGGCTAAGATTTATTGGGGAAGCGATGAGCATTTAAATAAAATCGATGAGATTATGGAACAAATTAGCTTTGAGGCTATTAATGCGAGTTCAAATTTAGCTCTTGAAAAAGGTTCTTATGAAGATTTTGAAGGATCAAATTGGAGCAAGGGGATTTTTCCTATTGATGTAGCAAGTCCTAAGGCTAAAGCTTTAACTTTAAGAGAGGGCTTATTTGATCAAAGTGAATGCGACTGGGTTAAACTTAGAGAAAAAGTTAAAAAAGATGGTATGAGAAATGGTTATTTGATGGCCATTGCACCTACTTCTTCTATTTCTATTTTGGTGGGTACTACGCAGACTATAGAACCTGTTTACAAAAGAAAGTGGTTTGAACAAAATTTAAGTGGTATGATACCTGTTGTTGTGCCAAATTTAAGCCTTGATACTTGGCAATACTATACTCCAGCCTACGAACTTGATCAAAAAATTCTTGTAAAGGCTGCTGCTGTGCGTGGCAAATGGATCGATCAAGGGCAGAGTTTAAATATCTTTTTATCGCTTGATAAAGCAAGTGGGGGATATTTAAATGAAATTTATCAACTCGCTTGGGAGCTTGGAGTAAAATCTACTTATTATCTAAGAAGCGAAAGCCCTGATAGTGAAAAAGTCAATGTTGCAGATCGTAGCATAGAATGTGAAGGTTGCCAATAAATACTAAAACCCAATGAAAAACATTGGGTTTTAAAAGATTAAGAATTGTAAATTTCTTTATCTAGGGCTTTTAGATTTTTTGCAGTACAAAGTGCTGAAGTCATAGCTCCTGAGACATTACTTGCTGTTCTTGCCATATCTATAATAGGATCTATAGCTAAAATCAAACTTAGCATGACAAAATTATTACCAAATCCAATCCCTGTTAGCATAATAGAAGCTGCCATAGTTGCACTTCCAGGTACTCCAGCTATACCCAAGGATCCAATAACAGCTACCAAAACTATCATTAAAGCAAATGTAAAATCAATATGTGTATGTGTAGCAAAAGCTACAAAAACTGCCGCTAAAGCTGGAAAATATCCCGCACAACCATTAAGTCCTGTTGTTGTACCTATAGATGCTACAAAATTAGCTATAGCTGAATTAACTCCAAATTTATTTTGCAAAGTTGAAGTAGTCATAGGCAAAGTGCCCAAAGAAGATCTTGAGCTAAATGCAAATAACCATACAGGAAATGCTTTTTTTGCATATTTTATAGGGTTTAGCCCTTGTGAAGCAAGAAGTAAAAAATGCACCCCGAACATCATAAACATAGCTATATAAATAAGCATTATAAAAAGTCCAGCTGTTTTGATAGCTTCAAAACCATTGCTTAAAAGCACATTAGCCATCATACAAACTACAGCATAAGGCATAAATCTAATAACTGTAGCAGTCATGTTCATCATAATATTATAAAAAGTTAGGATAAAATTATGAAAACTTTTAAAGGCTTGTTCATACTCTTCTTTTTTAGAAATTTTTTTAGCACTAATTCCTATAAAAAAAGAAAAAATGACAATAGCTATAATATTTTCTTTATTAATAGCTGCAATGATGTTGCTAGGTATTAGCCCTAGTATAATATTTGAAAAAGTTTGAATTTCGCGAATTTGTTTATTTCCTTCATATATAGCAAAATTACTTCCTAAATCAAAACTATAACCTAAAAATATACCCAAGGTTGCAGCTATGGCTGTGCTAAAGAGTATCCAAAAAAGACTTATTCCAAGCAAGGAGGATATTTTGATATTTTTATCAATTTCTATAATTACTTTTATAATGCAAATGCTTACAAGAGGAACAACCAGCATTTTTATAAAAGCTACAAAAACAGAACTTACAAATGCAAACCAATGTTTTGTTTCGCTATACCAAAGAATATTACTTGCTTCTTTGGCATCTGGAAAATTTGCCAAATATTGCAAAGCAAAACCAAACCCCAAACCCATTAAAAGCGCAAATAGCATGCGAAGAGAAAAATTGATTTTTATATCCCGCATTTTTTTTAATGCGTAAAAAACAACACAAAGCATAGCAAGAGTAGTTATAGTATGAGCTTGTGAAAGCATTAGAAAATCTTGAAAAAATTGTTTATCCATAAAAAGTCCTTATAAGAAACTATAATCAAGCACAAGGTATTATGAAAATATACTTGCGTAAAGCTTGATTTTATAAATGGTAGCATAACAATATTTTAAATAAGATAAAATTAGTATGATTTATTCTATATCTTTATGTAAGCAATGTTCAAATATAAATTTGTGTTCTTGTGGCAAGGCTTCAAATAAAGCATTTGCTAAATTTCTAATCTCCCAAAGAGCTGATTTTGAACTACGCAAAGAAATGAAATTCTGCAAACTTCTTGCATTAATCGTTAGTGTAAGTTCAGTTTTATAGCTTTCTGGTAAGCAGTATTTGGCTATATCTAGACTAATGCTTTTTTGTAAAATAGTGCGTAAATTTTCTAAGGCTTTAATGCTTGCGTTATCAACCTCTTCATTACCACAAAGCACAAGATAACGGCTTGCATTTTCAAAATCTCCTATTTTAAATTCAGCTTCATTGCGAAGTTCTTTTAAGGTATAACGCGTGCTTTTTACACTAGGACTAGTGTGACGGTGTCTTGCAACTTCTTGTAAGCAAGCTCTTGAAATTCCTTGTATATAAAAAGTATAGTTTAGATGTTCTAAGGTTGAAGCGTGTTTGAATTTGTTGCCCACGCGATCGATAAGTTCTTTATCTTTTTCGCCACCGCAATCGCCTTTTTCAAAGCTTTGCCAACAAGTTCTTGTTGCATGAGAACAAACAGATAATGGAGTGTGAAAAAGTAAAGTGATTTGCATGCTTATTCCTTTTTTGATAAAAATATTTTTTGTAATTCTTGCATTTTTTACTTAAAATTCTAATGAAATAAAAAGTTTTATCAAGCTATAATTAGATAAAAAAATAAGGCTTATTATCAATGAAACAAACAAAATATATTTTTGTAACAGGTGGAGTTTTAAGTTCTTTGGGTAAAGGGATAGCCGCTGCTTCTATCGCAACACTTTTAAAAAATTCAGGGCTTAAAGTGAGTATTTTAAAAGCTGATCCTTATATCAATGTTGATCCAGGCACTATGAGTCCTTTTGAGCATGGAGAGGTTTTTGTAACTGATGATGGAGCAGAAACGGATCTTGATTTGGGGCATTATGAGCGTTTTTTGGATGAGAGTTTATCTCAAGATAATAACTTCACTACAGGACGGGTTTATCAAAGTGTGATTGAAAAAGAAAGGCGTGGAGAATATCTTGGCAAAACCATTCAAGTTATCCCTCATATAGTAGGAGAAATCAAAGATCGCATTAAAAAAGCAGGAGAAGGCAAAGATATACTTATCGTTGAAATAGGCGGAACTGTTGGGGATATAGAAGGCTTGCCTTTTTTAGAAGCTATTCGTGCTTTGCGTTTGGAAGTGGGTAAAAATAATGCTATGAATATTCATCTTACTCTAGTACCTTTTATTAAGGCTGCAGGGGAATTAAAAACAAAGCCAACTCAACATAGTGTAGGCGAGTTAAGACGCATAGGCATTAGTCCTGATATGATTATTTGTCGTAGTGAAAAAGCTCTTGATAGAGATTTAAAAGATAAAATTGCTATTTCTTGCGGGGTGGAAAAAAATTGCGTGATAGAAAGTGTTGATGCGGCTAGTATTTATCAAATTCCACTTAATTTTTTAAAGCAAGATATTTTAAGCCCTATTGCTGAAATTTTGGATTTGAAAAATTTAAAACCTAATATGGAAAATTGGGACTCTTTGGTAAAAAGAGTTATAGCTCCAAGCAATGAAGTTAAAATCGCTTTTGTAGGCAAATATGTGGATTTAAAAGAAAGTTATAAAAGCCTTACTGAAGCTATTATACACGCAGGTGCAGCCCTAGATACTAAAGTGGAGTTAAAATGGGTAGATAGTGAAAAACTTGAAAATATGGAAAGTGCTGAAGTATTTAAAGATGTGAGTGGAATTTTGGTTGCTGGGGGATTTGGATATCGTGGTGTAGAAGGTAAGATAAAAGCCATTCAATACGCAAGAGAAAATAAAATTCCTTTTTTAGGAATTTGTTTAGGTATGCAGCTTGCTTTGGTGGAATTTGCTAGAAATGTATTAAAACTTAAAGATGCAAATTCAAGTGAATTTAATGAAAAATGCCAAAATCCTGTGGTTTATTTGATTGATGAATTTATGGATACAAATGGAGAAAAACAAATTCGTACTGCAAAAACTCCTTTAGGTGGAACTATGCGTTTAGGGGCTTATAAATGTGATATCAAGGAAAAATCCCTTTTGGCTAAGGTTTATAATGAAGTAAAGAGTGTAAAAGAACGCCATCGTCATCGCTATGAAGCAAATCCAAAATATAGAGCAGATTTTGAAAAACACGGTTTGATTGTAAGTGGTGAAAGCAAAGGATTGATTGAAGCAGTTGAGCTTAACTGTCATCCTTTTTTCTTGGCTGTGCAGTTTCATCCAGAATTTACATCAAGACTTGAGCATGTTAATCCTGTGATTTGCAGTTTTATCAAGGCAGCTATAAACTATGAAGATAATTAATAAAAATGAAATTAAAAAAATTTTAGCTTCACGCTTTGAAAAAGATTTGCATACCAAACTTTGCGATCTGCCTTTGCCATGCTGTTTAAAGGATGTATATAAAGCAGCTAATCGCATCAAAGAAGCTGTAGAAAAAAATGAGAAAGTCGCTATAGTAGGAGATTATGATGTTGATGGAATCATTTCTTGTGTTATTATGGCAGAATTTTTCGATGATATAGGTTTTGATTATATTATAAGAATTCCGAATCGTTTTAAAGATGGATATGGATTAAATGCTGAGATCATCAACGAACTTGATGTAAATTTAATAATAACAGTAGACAATGGAATAGCTGCTCTTGAAGCAGCCAAACTCTGTAAAGAAAAAAATATAGATTTGATTATCACTGATCATCATATGCCTCAAGATGTTTTACCTGATGCTTTTGCTATTATCAATCCAAAGCAAAAAGATTGTGATTTTCCAGAAATTGAAATTTGTGGAGCTCAAGTCGCATGGTATTTGATAGCGGCTTTAAAAGAGGTGTGCAAGCTTAAATATGACATGTGTAAATTTTTAGAACTTTTGGCGATTGCAATTGTTGCAGATATGATGGAACTTAGAGATTTAAATCGTGCTTTAGTAAGGCGTGGTATAGATCATATTAACAAATCTAAAAGGGCTGCTTTTAGGGCTATTAAGCATTATTATCAAAAGGATAAATTTGCTCTTGATAATATAGGATTTTTAATTGCTCCGCTTATAAATAGTGCTGGAAGAATGGATGATGCAAGTATTTCTTATGAATTTTTACACACTAAAGATTTTAATAAAGCTTTAGAATATCTAGAGCAAATTGTTAGTTTTAATGAAAGTCGTAAAGATGAAGAAAAACAGCTTTTTGAAGATAGTTTAAATCAAATCGATGAAAACGATTCTTGTATTGTGGTATCGGGTTTAAATTGGCATGAAGGTGTTTTAGGGATTGTGGCAAGTCGTTTAGCTAAACATTTTAATAAACCTGCTTTTGTATTTTCTCAAAATGAAGAACACTTAAAAGGCAGCGCAAGAAGTGTTGGCAAGATTGATATTTTAGCTTTAATTTCTAAGACAAATTCTATATTAAGCAATTATGGTGGTCATAAAGGTGCTGCTGGAATCAGTTTAAACTCTGAAAATTTTGAACAATTTAAAAATAAAATCAAAAAAGAATGTTCGCAAATTTCTGAAAGTGAATTTTTGGATACAGATGAAATTTTAGGAATCTTAGAACCTAGCGAAATTGATTTTGAAATGCTTGAAATTTTAGAATCTTTTGAACCTTTTGGACATAAAAATCCACGACCTTTTTTTGTTTTAGAAAATCTTTGTGTAAAAAATAAAAAACTTCTAGGTAAAGATGAAAAACACTTAAAGCTTGTTTTAACTAAGGAAAATAAAACCATAGAAGCTTTATTTTTTAATTTTGATAAAGAGCCAGAATTGAATCAAAATATTTCTTTGCTTGGAAGTATTTCTAAGAATGAATTTAGGGGAATGGTAACTCCACAGTTTGTTGTTAAAGAGATTTTATAAAAATTTTTACTTATAATTTGCATTAATAACATTAAAAAATTAATATACAAGAGATTAAAAAATTATTTATATGTTGTCTTTTTATAGGAGTATGTATGAAAAAAGCTAAATCAAGGATTGCTATTTTAGGAACAGGCGGAACGATAGCAGGCTTCATTGATAGCACTATTGCTACAACAGGATATACGGCCGGAGCCATTGATATAGATGTATTAATTAAAGCAGTTCCGCAAATTAGAGATTTAGCAGATATTAGTTGGGAGCAAATAGCAAATATTGATAGTTCAAATATGTGTGATGAAATTTGGTTAAGACTTGCTAAAAAAATTGCTAAGCTTTTTGCTGAGGGGATAGACGGTGTGGTGATAACTCATGGTACTGATACTATGGAAGAAACTGCTTATTTTTTAAATTTAACCATTAAAAGTGATAAGCCCGTAGTTCTAGTTGGCGCTATGCGTCCATCAACTGCTATAAGTGCGGATGGTCCGAAAAATCTTTATAATGCAGTGGCATTAGTTGCCAATAAAGAAGCTAAGAATAAGGGTGTTATGGTAGCTATAAATGATAAAATTTTAAGCGCTAGAGGCGTAGTAAAAACTCATAGTTTAAATGTTGATGCTTTCTCTTCTCCTGATTTTGGGGATTTGGGTTATATAGTAGATGGTAAAGTCTTTTTCTATAATAATGTTACTAAAGCTCACACAAAAAACGCTCCTTTTGATGTAAGCAAACTCACAAGTTTGCCAAAAGTAGATATTCTTTATAGCTATTCAAATGATGGTAGTGGTGTCGCTGCAAAAGCTTTATTTGAACATGGAACTAAGGGCATAGTTGTTGCAGGAAGTGGAGCAGGAAGTATACACAAAAATCAAAAAGATGTTTTAAAAGAGCTTTTAAAAAAAGGGCTTAAGGTTGTTGTAAGTTCTCGCATCCAATCAGGTAGTGTGGTTGTAAGTCAAGAAGACCAAAATTTAGGTTTTATTTGTGCACAAGATTTAAATCCACAAAAGGCTAGAATTCTTTTGTTGCTAGCATTAACTAAAACAAACAATAATAAAAAAATTAAAGAATATTTTCTAAAGTATTAAAGTTTATAAAAATTAATTTCATTGCAATTGAGGAATAAAAATTAAGTTTATAATATTAAAAATTAATGCGAGTACTAGAGGTAATGTTTCGTTAAAAAGTAAATAATCAATTTTTATTTTAAAAAAATATTCAAATATAATTTTAATGATTTGATAAAAATTTAATTTTAATAATATAAATTATTTTTATAATTAATTTAGCATATTTTAAAACTATCGTATTATAATTAATTTGAAATTATTTCAAATTTAATAAAGGTATAAAATGGGTATTTCAAGAAGAAAATTTCTTAAAACTTTGGCCGCAACTTCTGCAATTGCTTCTGTAAATCCACTTATGGCAGCTAAAGAAACTAAATTTTATGATATAAAAAAAGTTCCTCATGCGACGCATTTTGGTGCATTTTGGGCTGATGTAAATTCAGAAGGTAAAATAGTAAAAGTTACTCCTCAGCAATCTGATAAACATCCTTCGGTAATTACAGATGCTATTATTGATAGGACTTATTCAGATACAAGAGTGAAATATCCTTGTGTTAGAAAAAGTTTTTTAGAAGGTAAGAAAAAACCTAGTTTAAGAGGTAAAGAGCCTTTTGTAAGAGTGAGCTGGGAAAAAGCCTATGAGCTTATTTTGCAAAAATTTAAAGAAACTCCTATTGAAAATTTATTTAATGCAAGTTATGGTGGTTGGGGACATGTAGGTTTATTGCATAATTGTAATTCTGTAGCAGGAAGATTTTTTAATACAGCACTTGGTGGACATATAGGTACAGATGGTGAGTATAGTAATGGTGCAGCTGGAAAAGTAAATGCTAGTATTATGGGAGATTTGGAGGTTTATTCTTTGCAAACAACCCATGAACAAATTTTAAAAAATACTCAAGTTTATGTACTTTGGGGTACAGATCTTTATAAATGCAATCAAATCGATTTTAAAGTTGCAAATCGTGGGAATGATGAGTATTATAAAAAGTATCGCAAATCGAATATAAAATTTATAAGCATTGATCCTCAATATACTCAAACTGCAGAAATTTTAGATGCGCAGTGGATTAAAATCCGTCCAAATACAGATGTAGCTTTGATGCTTGGTATTATGAATTATCTTTATAAAAGCGGAAAGTACGATAAAAAATTTATAGAAAAATATACCGATGGTTTTGATAAGTTTTTACCTTATTTATTGGGTAAAAGCGATGGTATAGAAAAAACTCCTGCATGGGCTTCAAAAATAACAGGTTTGGATGAAAAGGTTATTATTTCTTTGGCAGATACTTTTGTTAAAAATCGCACTTTTTTAGCAGGAAACTGGGCTATGCAAAGAGCACATCATGGCGAGCAAGCTGATTGGACTTTGATGGTTTTAGCAGCTATGATAGGACAGATTGGCCTACCAGGAGGTGGATTCGGCTTTTCTATGCATTATTCAGGTGGCGGACAGGCATTTTCAGGTGTAAGACTTCCAGTAGGTTTGCCGCAAGGTAAAAATAATCTTGATTTTAATATTCCAGCAAGTAGGGTTTCAGAAGCTATTTTAAATCCAGGTAAAACTATTAAATTTAAAGGTAAAGAAATTACTTTTCCTAAAATTAAAATGATGTATGTAGTAGGCGCTTCTATTTTAGGACATCATCCAGATACAAATGAGCTTATTCGTGCGATTCGAACTCTAGATACTGTTATTGTGCATGAGCCTTGGTGGACTCCTATGGCAAAAATGGCAGATATTGTTTTACCTTCAACTACAACTTTGGAAAGAGATGATATTAGTTTTGGTGGATCGTATTCTCAAGACTATGTTTATGCGATGAAAAAAGTGATAGAACCAGTTTTTGAAAGTAAGAATGATTATGATATTTTTGAAGAAATGGCAAAAAGAATAGGGGAAAGAGAACATAAAAAATTTACCGGAGGAAAAACAAAAGAACAATGGCTTGAAGGATTTTATGGAAGAAGCGATTGTCCTGATTACTTAAGTTTTAAGGAATTTTGGGATAAAGGTTTTATTCATTTTATGCCACCAAAAGAAGCCTATGATTTTGTAAGACACTCAGAATTTAGAGCCGATCCAGTCGCAAATAAACTTGCAACAGAAAGTGGTAAAATTCAAATTTATTCACCTAAATTTGAAAAATATAATTTAGAAGATTTTAAAGCACATCCAACTTGGTTTGAACCGGCAGAATGGTTGGGAAATGAAAAACTTACAAAGAATTTTCCATTCCATTTATTAAGTCCGCATCCAAGATATAGAGTACATTCTCAACTTGATAACACTTGGGTAAGAGATCTTTACAAGATTCAAGGTCGTGAGCCGGTGGTTATAAATAGTGAAGATGCTAAAAAGCTTGGTATTGCCCATGGTGAAGTAGTAGAAGTATATAATGATCGTGGAAGTTTATTAGCGGGTGCTTTTGTAACAGATAAAATTATGCCAGGAGTAGTTAGCATACAAGAAGGTGCTTGGTATGATCCTGAAGATGTGAATGATAGAAAACCAAGATGTAATGCCGGACATGTTAATGTTTTAACAAGTTCAAGGCCAACTTCAACCATGGCACAAGCAACAAGTGTAAATACTTGTTTAGTGGCTATTCGCAAGGTTAAAGGAGCTGTAAAACCTTATAAATCAATAACACCACCAGAAATCATAGGAGCTTAATAATGAAAAAGTTTTTAATTTTATTAACTTGTTTATGTGGAATTTCTTTTGCACAAGATGCATATATTTTTAATGAAAAAGTGGAAATTTTAGATCCGAAATCTAAAAAAGCCGTAGGTGAAATTTATGAAGGGGTTAAGGTTGAAGTACTTAAAAAAGAAGGCGATATGAGTCTAATTAGAGTTGGTGGATTTGCAGTGGAAAATGATCCAAAAACTTTGGCTTTTACTAAAGATGGAATTTATGTACTTTTAAAGCTTAAAAATCAAAATGTTTCTCCTATTATGGAATTTTGGGTAAAAAACAAAGATTTGACTGATAAAGAAATTGATGCTTGGGATGAGGTGGAATTGACTTATTATGATACTTGTACTTCTTGCCATGCAGCTCATAAACCAAAAGAACATTTAATGGAAGAATGGGATGCTTATTTATCGGCTATGCAGGGTTTTGCAAAAATTACTGATGAAGAAAAAGCTAGAATATTGCGTTTTTTACAATCTCATGCTAGCGATGGTCCTGTAAATTTAAATTAATTTTATTTTTTAATTTTCCAAAACAAGGCTAAATTCTAAGCCTTGTTTAATCCCCTTTTAAGTTTAATTGGTTATACTTTCATTTCCTTTTTTTGAAAAAAGGACTTAAAATCTTTTAAATTATAAAGTTTCACTAGCTTAGTAGATTTTATAAATTAACTCTTTTGGTTTTTGTCTTATAAACTAAAAGCTTTTTTATAAATCTTGTTTTTTAATTTAAAAACTTTTCTTTTAAAAATGATTTTTTGTTTTGTTCTTTTAACTTAGTATTGTTATTCAAATCTTATTAGTCAATCTTTGAAATCTAAATAAGTGATCGATTGAGCCAGAAAGATTTAGGCATAAGTAATTATGTAAAATCTATTCAATCTAATAATTAAAAAGATTAAAAGTTTTTCTTTTAATCTTTCATAACTTTTTCTTTGAAGAAAAAGATTAAACTATCTATAATTTTTATGGAGAGTTTGATCCTGGCTCAGAGTGAACGCTGGCGGCGTGCCTAATACATGCAAGTCGAACGATGAAGCTTCTAGCTTGCTAGAAGTGGATTAGTGGCGCACGGGTGAGTAAGGTATAGTTAATCTGCCCTACACAAGAGGACAACAGTTGGAAACGACTGCTAATACTCTATACTCCTGCTTAACACAAGTTGAGTAGGGAAAGTTTTTCGGTGTAGGATGAGACTATATAGTATCAGCTAGTTGGTAAGGTAATGGCTTACCAAGGCTATGACGCTTAACTGGTCTGAGAGGATGATCAGTCACACTGGAACTGAGACACGGTCCAGACTCCTACGGGAGGCAGCAGTAGGGAATATTGCGCAATGGGGGAAACCCTGACGCAGCAACGCCGCGTGGAGGATGACACTTTTCGGAGCGTAAACTCCTTTTCTTAGGGAAGAATTCTGACGGTACCTAAGGAATAAGCACCGGCTAACTCCGTGCCAGCAGCCGCGGTAATACGGAGGGTGCAAGCGTTACTCGGAATCACTGGGCGTAAAGGGCGCGTAGGCGGATTATCAAGTCTCTTGTGAAATCTAATGGCTTAACCATTAAACTGCTTGGGAAACTGATAGTCTAGAGTGAGGGAGAGGCAGATGGAATTGGTGGTGTAGGGGTAAAATCCGTAGATATCACCAAGAATACCCATTGCGAAGGCGATCTGCTGGAACTCAACTGACGCTAAGGCGCGAAAGCGTGGGGAGCAAACAGGATTAGATACCCTGGTAGTCCACGCCCTAAACGATGTACACTAGTTGTTGGGGTGCTAGTCATCTCAGTAATGCAGCTAACGCATTAAGTGTACCGCCTGGGGAGTACGGTCGCAAGATTAAAACTCAAAGGAATAGACGGGGACCCGCACAAGCGGTGGAGCATGTGGTTTAATTCGAAGATACGCGAAGAACCTTACCTGGGCTTGATATCCTAAGAACCTTTTAGAGATAAGAGGGTGCTAGCTTGCTAGAACTTAGAGACAGGTGCTGCACGGCTGTCGTCAGCTCGTGTCGTGAGATGTTGGGTTAAGTCCCGCAACGAGCGCAACCCACGTATTTAGTTGCTAACGGTTCGGCCGAGCACTCTAAATAGACTGCCTTCGTAAGGAGGAGGAAGGTGTGGACGACGTCAAGTCATCATGGCCCTTATGCCCAGGGCGACACACGTGCTACAATGGCATATACAATGAGACGCAATACCGCGAGGTGGAGCAAATCTATAAAATATGTCCCAGTTCGGATTGTTCTCTGCAACTCGAGAGCATGAAGCCGGAATCGCTAGTAATCGTAGATCAGCCATGCTACGGTGAATACGTTCCCGGGTCTTGTACTCACCGCCCGTCACACCATGGGAGTTGATTTCACTCGAAGCCGGAATACTAAACTAGTTACCGTCCACAGTGGAATCAGCGACTGGGGTGAAGTCGTAACAAGGTAACCGTAGGAGAACCTGCGGTTGGATCACCTCCTTTCTAGAGTACAAAGTAATAAGTCTCACAACTATTACTTCAATATATAAACTCAATTGATTCTTGTTTAGATTTTAAAGATTGATGATAAAGCTAATTGTTTATGGGGAATTAGCTCAGCTGGGAGAGCGCCTGCTTTGCACGCAGGAGGTCAGCGGTTCGATCCCGCTATTCTCCACCATTTATTAAGGGCCTATAGCTCAGCTGGTTAGAGTGCACCCCTGATAAGGGTGAGGTCACAAGTTCAAGTCTTGTTAGGCCCACCATAAAAAAGATTTGAATAAAGAAGCTTTAAAATCTAAAGCAAGTATATAAAATAGATTAAATATAAAATATAAACTCTATACTTAGATTTATTTTTATCTTTAACTATAAAAGAATATACTTTAATAGATATAAGTAGCATACATTATGCATTTATATTTATAATGATTATGTTAATATATATACTTCCTTTAGGTTTTAAACCTAAATGTTCTTTTTAATTATCATTGTTAAGAGTCACAAGCAAGTTTTAATAAAAACAATTTTACAGGACTTGTTAAAGGATAAAACCTATTTATTTTTTCTTTAGTTTAACTTAACTTTTAGCTGTCTTCTCTTCTATGAATAAAGAGAATATTAGATTTAAGGATTATAAATTAAAGACAAGTTTCAAACTCACAGCTTAGTTGAGACTAAATCATTTAGTTTTATATTAAGTGTTTGAATGCTTTCCGTCTTAAGATAAAGAAGTCTTATCATAAAAACTTTAACAAGGAAGTGATGCGTTTTAGAATCAATAATAAAAGGTAAAAAAGGTAAGCTACTAAGAGCGAATGGTGGATGCCTTGACTGGTAAAGGCGATGAAGGACGTACTAGACTGCGATAAGCTACGGGGAGCTGTCAAGAAGCTTTGATCCGTAGATTTCCGAATGGGGCAACCCAATGTATAGAGATATACATTACCTATATAGGAGCGAACGAGGGGAATTGAAACATCTTAGTACCCTCAGGAAAAGAAATCAATAGAGATTGCGTCAGTAGCGGCGAGCGAAAGCGCAAGAGGGCAAACCCAGTGCTTGCACTGGGGGTTGTAGGACTGCAATGTGCAAGAGGTAAGTTTAGCAGAACATTCTGGAAAGTATAACCATAGAGGGTGATAGTCCCGTATGCGAAAAACAAACCTTAGCTAGCAGTATCCTGAGTAGGGCGGGACACGAGGAATCCTGTCTGAATCCGGGTCGACCACGATCCAACCCTAAATACTAATACCAGATCGATAGTGCACAAGTACCGTGAGGGAAAGGTGAAAAGAACTGAGGTGATCAGAGTGAAATAGAACCTGAAACCATTTGCTTACAATCATTCAGAGCCCTATGTAGCAATACAGGGTGATGGACTGCCTTTTGCATAATGAGCCTGCGAGTTGTGGTGTCTGGCAAGGTTAAGCAAACGCGAAGCCGTAGCGAAAGCGAGTCTGAATAGGGCGCTTAGTCAGATGCTGCAGACCCGAAACGAAGTGATCTATCCATGAGCAAGTTGAAGCTAGTGTAAGAACTAGTGGAGGACTGAACCCATAGGCGTTGAAAAGCCCCGGGATGACTTGTGGATAGGGGTGAAAGGCCAATCAAACTTCGTGATAGCTGGTTCTCTCCGAAATATATTTAGGTATAGCGTTGTGTCGTAATATAAGGGGGTAGAGCACTGAATGGGCTAGGGCATACACCAATGTACCAAACCCTATCAAACTCCGAATACCTTATATGTAATCACAGCAGTCAGGCGGCGAGTGATAAAATCCGTCGTCAAGAGGGAAACAACCCAGACTACCAGCTAAGGTCCCTAAATCTTACTTAAGTGGAAAACGATGTGAAGTTACTTAAACAACCAGGAGGTTGGCTTAGAAGCAGCCATCCTTTAAAGAAAGCGTAATAGCTCACTGGTCTAGTGATTTTGCGCGGAAAATATAACGGGGCTAAAGTAAGTACCGAAGCTGTAGACTTAGTTTACTAAGTGGTAGGAGAGCGTTCTATTTGCGTCGAAGGTATACCGGTAAGGAGTGCTGGAGCGAATAGAAGTGAGCATGCAGGCATGAGTAGCGATAATTAATGTGAGAATCATTAACGCCGTAAACCCAAGGTTTCCTACGCGATGCTCGTCATCGTAGGGTTAGTCGGGTCCTAAGTCGAGTCCGAAAGGGGTAGACGATGGCAAATTGGTTAATATTCCAATACCAACATTAGTGTGCGATGGAAGGACGCTTAGGGCTAAGGGGGCTAGCGGATGGAAGTGCTAGTCTAAGGTCGTAGGAGGTTATATAGGCAAATCCGTATAACAATACTCCGAGAACTGAAAGGCTTTTTGAAGTCTTCGGATGGATAGAAGAACCCCTGATGCCGTCGAGCCAAGAAAAGTTTCTAAGTTTAGCTAATGTTGCCCGTACCGTAAACCGACACAGGTGGGTGGGATGAGTATTCTAAGGCGCGTGGAAGAACTCTCTTTAAGGAACTCTGCAAAATAGCACCGTATCTTCGGTATAAGGTGTGGTTAGCTTTGTATTAGGATTTACTCCGAAAGCAAGGAAACTTACAACAAAGAGTCCCTCCCGACTGTTTACCAAAAACACAGCACTCTGCTAACTCGTAAGAGGATGTATAGGGTGTGACGCCTGCCCGGTGCTCGAAGGTTAATTGATGGGGTTAGCATTAGCGAAGCTCTTGATCGAAGCCCGAGTAAACGGCGGCCGTAACTATAACGGTCCTAAGGTAGCGAAATTCCTTGTCGGTTAAATACCGACCTGCATGAATGGCGTAACGAGATGGGAGCTGTCTCAAAGAGGGATCCAGTGAAATTGTAGTGGAGGTGAAAATTCCTCCTACCCGCGGCAAGACGGAAAGACCCCGTGGACCTTTACTACAGCTTGACACTGCTACTTGGATAAGAATGTGCAGGATAGGTGGGAGGCTTTGAGTATATGACGCCAGTTGTATATGAGCCATTGTTGAGATACCACTCTTTCTTATTTGGGTAGCTAACCAGCTTGAGTTATCCTCAAGTGGGACAATGTCTGGTGGGTAGTTTGACTGGGGCGGTCGCCTCCCAAATAATAACGGAGGCTTACAAAGGTTGGCTCAGAACGGTTGGAAATCGTTCGTAGAGTATAAAGGTATAAGCCAGCTTAACTGCAAGACATACAAGTCAAGCAGAGACGAAAGTCGGTCTTAGTGATCCGGTGGTTCTGTGTGGAAGGGCCATCGCTCAAAGGATAAAAGGTACCCCGGGGATAACAGGCTGATCTCCCCCAAGAGCTCACATCGACGGGGAGGTTTGGCACCTCGATGTCGGCTCATCGCATCCTGGGGCTGGAGCAGGTCCCAAGGGTATGGCTGTTCGCCATTTAAAGCGGTACGCGAGCTGGGTTCAGAACGTCGTGAGACAGTTCGGTCCCTATCTGCCGTGGGCGTAAGAAGATTGAAGAGATTTGACCCTAGTACGAGAGGACCGGGTTGAACAAACCACTGGTGTAGCTGTTGTTCTGCCAAGAGCATCGCAGCGTAGCTAAGTTTGGAAAGGATAAACGCTGAAAGCATCTAAGCGTGAAGCCAACTCTAAGATGAATCTTCTCTAAGCTCTCTAGAAGACTACTAGTTTGATAGGCTGGGTGTGTAATGGATGAAAGTCCTTTAGCTGACCAGTACTAATAGAGCGTTTGGCTTATCTTTAATAAAGCATCACTTCCTTGTTAAGGTTTTTAAGAAGACTTTGAATATAGATAATATTTAGAGTTTAATAGAAATCTTTCAAGTAGAGTTTGTATTAGAACTTGCTCTTAACATTGTTTTTTAAGTATTCTATATAAAAACTTATCAAAGATAAAAGATAAGAAAAGAAGAAAGAGAATAAAGAAAAAATTAAAGGAATAAAAGATTAAGTTTTATTCTTAAATTCAATCTTTCAAAGAATATTTAAATAACAATGTCCGTGATTATACAGATGTGGAAACGCCTTGCTCCATCCCGAACCAAGAAGCTAAGCACATCGTGGGTGATGATACTACGCCTTACTGGCAGGGGGAAAGTAGCTCATTGCGGACTTGTTAA
>NZ_NXBA01000080.1:0-61294 GCF_002383835.1 Campylobacter sp. 107 | reverse complement strand
CACCCCAAAACGGAACAGATTTTGCTTATATTATTTTAATATATTTAGGTTGAAGGCAGAAAAATCTAAATTAAGGAATTAATATGAGTATCTTTAGTATCAATGATAACTCAAACTATGGTTCTATACTTTCACAAGCAAAAGCTAATAAAGAAAGTAAAGAAAATTCTAAAATAAGTTTTGCTAATGCTTTTTTAAAACAAAATGCTAGTAAATTAAATGAAATTCAAAGTGCAAATTCACAAACTCTAGCAAGAAGTGAAGTATTAAATTCTACTAATACAACAAATACTAGCAATAATACTAATTTTAGTATAAGTAGTAAAACAAGTTCTCCTAATTATGATATATCTAGTGAATTTAAAAACTCTATTTATACTCTAAAATATAAACAAGTAGATATAAGTAATACTTCTACTAATACAGCCTATGGTTATAGTGTAGATAAAGATGGCTATATGGGAAGTGATTTTAACAAAGCTGCAGGACTTCCTGAAGATTTTAAGATACATAAATCTACTTTGGATGAGATATATAACTTTAATGAAGCACAATATCAAGATATAAAAGAACAGCTAGGAATTTCTCGCTATTTTACCAATATCGATATGGCTGATACCATAAAACAATACTATAATCAATTTAATCAAATTGTTAATCATACTTTTAATGATACCAATAAAACAAGTTTCACTGAAGCAGATATAAATTCTATGCCCAAGGGTTATATTTCTGTTGGCTATAAAGGTTTAGATTTTTCAGATCAATCCAACCCTTATAATGCATTAGGACTAGTTAATCATTCTAACACAAAAGTAACTAATGTTTTTAAAACAGATGATGAATTTCATGAAGCTCAAGCAATACAAATGGGAATGATGGGTATTGATTTTTATCCGCAAAAATTAAATATATCAACTCAAAGTTTATCACAAGGAGCTTTAATGGAAGGTGGATTTAATCCTGATATGTCAGTTTATCCACAAAATGAAGATGGAAGTTATTCTAAAGAAGCTTTGTTTATGAGCTTTTTAAAATCAGAAGGTGGTTATATGGTTGCAGGAAAAAATACAACTATTGCACCGCAAGCAATGAATTATAATCTTAATGTTGCCAAACAAAGTATTCCAAAATACTCTAATGTAGATTTCGATGACATTATGACAGGTAAAGTTGATTTTGCAAGTTTATTAAAAGGCTATGCACAAGATGGCTGGCTTGATGCAGATATATATGCAATGGAAAAAGGAGTTGCTTGGCAAAATACAAGCATAGGTTATGGTGGAGCTTGGTTTGATAATCAGTTTAATCAAGCAAAAGCTAATGGCTGGAAAGCAAGTAACCAAAGTATAGATTCTTATGTTAATTCTATAATGGATAGATTAAATAATCTTATAGGACAAACTAGGGTTTAGGAAGTATTAATTTTTTAAGTTTGAAATAAATTGCTAATAACAAAATAAGATAAAATTAGTATAATTTTTTTTACAAAAAAATTTGAAAGGAAATTATGAAAAAAATTATTTTGATTTTTATCTCTTTTTTTGCTTTAAATTTGAGTGCAAAAGATTTGGTTGTAGGAATGGAGCTTGGATATCCGCCTTTTGAAATGAGCGATAAAACAGGCAAAGCAAGTGGAATTAGCGTGGATTTTTTAGAAGCTTTTGCAAAGAAAAACGGCTATAAACTTGTAGTAAAAAATATCGCTTGGGATGGTTTAATACCTGCTTTAAAAACAGCCAAGATAGATCTTATTATGTCCTCTATGACAATTACCGATGAGAGAAAGAAAGTGGTGGATTTTAGCATTCCTTATGCTAAGGCAAATTTGGCTATTTTAACTCCTTTGAACTCTGATATTACAAATATCAAAGATTTAGATAAAAAGGGCAAAGTTTTAGCCTTAAAGCGTGGTTCTACAGGGCATTTATATGCGGTTAAAAATTTAAAAAATGCAACTATTAATTTATTTGATAAAGAAAACGCTGCTATTTTGGAAGTGATTCAAGGTAAGGCTGACGGGTTTTTTTATGATCAACTTACGATTTATCGTACTTGGCAAAAACATCAAGATGCAACTAGAGCCATTTTGGCACCTTTTCAAGAAAATCCTGAGTTTTGGGGTGTAGCAGTACAAAAAGGCAATGCAGAACTTAAAAAAGAGCTTGATGAATTTATTGCAGAAAGCAAAAAAGATGGGCTTTTTGATTCTTTAGGAGAGAAATATCTTAAAGATGTTAAAGATACTTTTAAAAAGAATAATTTAGAATTCTTTTTCTAAGAAGGATTTTCCTTCTTAGGTTACAAAGCTTTCCACAAGCCTTTGCACTAGCAAATTCCATCCATCCACTAATACAAAAATTAAGAGTTTAAAAGGTAAAGAGATCATAGTAGGAGGTAGCATCATCATACCCATAGCCATTAAAACTGAGCTTACAACCATATCTATGACTAAAAAGGGCAGGTAGATTAAAAACCCTATTTCAAAAGCGGTTTTAAGCTCTGAAATCATAAAAGCAGGAACTAAAACCGTAAGGGGAACATCATTTATGGTTTTGGGATTAGGTAGATTGCGTATGCGATAAAAAAGGGCTAAATCTTTTTCGCGAGTATTTTTAAGCATAAAATCTTTAAAAGGCTTTGCTCCTTTTATAAAAGCCTCTTCATAGCCTATTTTTTCTGCTAAATAAGGTTTTATACCTTCATTATAGGATTTTGTAGCTACAGGTTCCATGATAAAAAAAGTTAAAATTAAAGCCAAGGTTACTAAAATGGTATTAGGTGGCATACTTTGCGTCCCCATAGCTTGTCGCAAAAATGAAAATACCACAATAAGACGCAAGAAAGAAGTCATAACAAAAACTATACTTGGAGCGAGCGCAAGTATGGTTAAAACAATCACTATATTTAAAGTAGTAACAAGCTGATTAGGTGTATTGGGTGCACTTAAGCTTAAATTTACTGTAGGAATAGTTGCTTCAGCAGCAAATAAGCTCATGCTTAAAAGTAAAAATAATAATATTTTTTTCAAAATTTAAAAACCTTTTTTTGTTTTTTACTAAAGAAATTTAAATTTTATCTTTTGATGACTAAAAACTAGTTTAAGGGTATTAGGATTTTAACTTTAAACTGCTAAAATAGTCTTTTAGACTTCTTAATAACAAAGGTAAAAAATGAAAACTTCTATTTTGATTTTAGCAGCAGGATTAGGCACTAGAATGAAATCACAAAAGCCAAAGGTTTTGCAAGAGCTTTGTCAAAAAAGTATGATTTTACACATTTTAAAAAAGGCTTTTGCTTTAAGTGATGATGTAAGTGTAGTTTTATCGCATCAAAAAGAACGCGTTGAAAAAGAAATTTTAGAACACTTTCCAAAAACACAAATTTTAGAGCAAGACTTGCAAAATTATCCAGGAACTGCGGGAGCTTTAAGGGGGTTTGAGCCTAAAAATGAAAGAGTGTTGATTCTTTGTGGCGATATGCCTTTGGTTGAGCAAACAAGTTTGGAAGCTTTGTTGGGTAATAATGCAAAATTAAATCTAGCAGTTTTTAAAGCAAGAGATCCTAAAAGTTATGGCAGAGTGGTGATAAAAAACGATAGCGTTGAAAAAATTGTTGAATTTAAAGATGCAAATACACAAGAAAAAGAGATAAATACTTGCAATGCTGGGGTTTATGTGATTGACTCGAGGCTTTTAAAAGAGCTTTTACCTTTGATTGATAACAATAATGCGGCAAAAGAGTATTATTTAACCGACATTGTAAAACTAGCAAAAGAAAAAGATGTGATGATTAAAGCGGTTTTTGTAGATGAAGATGAATTTATGGGGATTAATGATAAATTTGAACTCAGTATAGCTGAAAATTTTATGCAAGAAAAAATTAAAAAATACTGGATGCAACAGGGTGTGATTTTTCATTTACCGCAAAGCACTTTTATAGGTGCAGATGTTGAATTTGCAGGTGAATGCGAAATATATGAAAATGTAAGGATAGAGGGCAAAAGTAAGATTATAAACTCCATTATTAAAAGTTCAAGCGTGATAGAAAATTCCATCGTAGAAAATAGCGATGTAGGGCCTTTGGCACATTTGCGTCCAAATTGTGAGTTAAAAAACACTCATATAGGAAATTTTGTAGAATGCAAAAATGCGAAGTTAAATACCGTAAAAGCAGGGCATTTGAGTTATTTAGGAGATTGTGAGATAGATAGTGGAACCAATATAGGCTGTGGGACTATCACTTGTAATTATGATGGGGTAAAAAAGCATAAAACCATCATAGGAAAAAATGTTTTTGTAGGTTCTGATACGCAATTTATCGCACCTGTAAAAATCGAAGATGAAGTGATCATAGCAGCAGGAAGCACAGTAAGTGTCAATGTAGAAAAGGGTGCTTTGTTTATCAATAGAGCAGGGCATAAAATGATAAAAGATTATTATTATAAGAAATTTCAAAAATGAAAACCATACTTTTAGCCATTAGCGGTAGTATAGCTTTTTATAAATCTTATGAGCTTATTTCTTTGTTTAAAAAAGAAGGCTTTAGGGTAAAAGTTTTGCTTTCTAATGGTTTGTTAAAATTTGCTAGCAAAATGAGTTTTGAAGCCTTGGTTGATGAAGTTTTATGTGAGGAAAATGAAAGTTGGCAAAATTCAAACAATCACATAGCTTTTAGCAAGGATGTAGACCTTGTTTTGTTTGCTCCTGCAAGTGTTAATTCTATCAATAAACTTGCTTTTGGTATAGCGGATAATCTTTTTATCCAAACCTTAATCGCAGCAAATAAACCTCTTATCATAGCTCCTGCGGCAAATACAAATATGTTTCATTATTTTAGCACGCAAAATTCTTTAAAGATGCTTAAAGAAAATAAAGCTTTGATTATAGAGCCTATTTGTAAAGTTTTAGCTTGCAAAGATGAAGGCGTAGGAGCCTTAGCTGAAGTTAAGGATATTTTTAATATCACCAAAAGAGAACTTTTAAAAGAAAAGTTTTGGTGTGATAGAAGTGTAGTTATCACAGGTGGCGGCACAAAAGAAAAGATCGATGATGTGCGTTGTGTGAGTAATTTTTCAAGTGGAAAAATGGCAAAAGCCATAGCCGATGCTTTTTATTTTTTAGGAGCTAGGGTAAAACTTTTAAGCTCTGTGGAATTTGATACGCCTTATGAGCTTTGCAAATTTGAAAGTTCTAAGGATTTAAAGGAGCTTTTGGATAAAAATTTAAGCCATGACTTTTTGATTATGACAGCTGCAGTGAGTGATTTTATCCCTCAAGGTATAAAAGGGAAAATTAAAAAAAATGAGCATTTGCAGGGTTTAAATTTATATTTATCTTTAAACGAAGATTTGCTTAAAACTTGCAAATTTCAAGGCAAAAAGATAGGTTTTAAGATGGAATTTGATTCTCAAAATGCCTTAGAAAATGCGAAAAAATCTTTAAAAGATAAGCAACTTGATATGGTTTGTCTTAATATCATTGATCAAAAAAATTATTTTGGAAGTGATCAAAATGAGCTTTATTTTATCACTTTAAACAATGAAAATAAAAGCACTTTGCAAAGCAAAGAAAAATTGGCATTTGAATTAGTAAAATGGTGTGAAAAATTATGAGTATGATTAATTCTACCTTGCCTATACAAATGAAAGTTTTGGCTAAATCAGGCTATGGGCATTATACGCTTTTGTTAAATCACAAAAAGATTCAAACCAAAAGCATGATAGAGCTTGAAATTGGTGCTGAATATTTAGCTGAACTTTATATGCAAAATGGTGGAGTTATACAATTTAAACATCTTTCAAAGCGTCCTAATTTTAAACCTTTTGAAGAGGGATTGGCTTTGATAATCGCTATTTTAGAGGATAAAATTTCTTATAAAAAATTCATTATACAAAATCTTTTAGATTGTAAAGATATAGAGCGTTATCAGATATTAAAAGAAATGCTTTTTGCAAGTTTTGAAAATATTTATCATATTCCTTTTAACTTTGAAAATAAATCTTGCTTGTTTCAAATGCGTAAAAGAGCAAAATATTTAGAAATTTACTTATATTTTAGTGTTTTTGGAGCTTTAAAAATTTTAATAGACTCGCAAGGCATTAGTGTTTTTACACCTTTTGCCAAGGTGCAAAAATTTTTAAACGAACATTTAGATTTTAATGTATTGCAAGAAAACAAGATTGAACCTTTGTTTGTTTTCAAAAGGCTTTTTGATTTTAAAGGATGAAAAATGAATGAATTAAAACACCTTGCTGTTGTTATGGATGGCAATAGGCGCTGGGCTAGGGCTAAGGGTTTTTTGGCAAAACTTGGATATTCCCAAGGAGTCAAAACTATGCAAAAATTGATGGAAGTTTGCATAGAAGAAAATATTTCAAATTTAAGCCTTTTTGCTTTTAGTACGGAAAATTGGAAGCGTCCTAAAGATGAAATTGATTTTATTTTTGAACTTTTAGATCGTTGTTTAGATGAAGCTTTAGAAAAATTTGAAAAAAATAATGTGCGTTTAAGAGCTATAGGTGATTTATCGCGTTTGGAAGATAAAGTAAGAGAAAAAATTACCTTAGTTGAAGAAAAAACAAAGCATTGTGACGCACTTTGTGTTAATTTGGCTATAAGTTATGGTGCAAGAGATGAGATTATAAGAGCTGCTAAGCGTGTGATTGAAAAAAAACTTGAGCTAAATGAAGAAAATTTAACGCAAAATTTAGATTTACCTTTAGATGTGGATTTGATGCTTCGCGTTGGAAACGCTAAAAGACTTTCAAATTTCTTACTTTGGCAGTGTTCATATGCTGAAATTTATTTTAGTGAAACTTTATTTCCATCTCTTACCAAGAGAGAATTTAAAAGGATTATTAAAGAATTTAGAAATAGAGAAAGAACTTTTGGAAAATGATATTTTTCATAATAATTCTAGGGGCTTGTTTGGGTTCTTTTTGCACAAGTTTGGCAAGTAGGATAATTGAAAAAAAGCCCTTTTTTATCTCGCGCTCTTTTTGTTTTTCTTGTGATACAAAATTAAAATACTATGAACTTATTCCTATTTTTTCTTATATTTTTTTAAAGGCAAAATGTCAAACTTGTAAATGTCATTTGCCTATTTCTTTGTTAATCAATGAAATTTTAGGCGCAATTTTGCTTATTTTGGTTTATTCTTTAAGTCAAAATTTTTATGATTTTTTATTTTTATCTCTATTTTTATTTAATCTTTTCTTACTTTCTTTAATTGATATTAAACTCAAAGCCGTACCACAAATTTTACTTTGGAGTGCTTTTTTATTTGCTTTTTTTTACGCCTTTAGGGAAAGTGAAATTTTACATTTTTTGATTTTTAAAGAGTTTAGTGGAGGTTTTTTACTAAATGCTTTTAGTTTTGGAGGATTTGTTTTTTTATTAAAAAGTTTGGTTTTTTTTCTAATGAATTTCCAAAAAAAAGATGAAATTTTAGAAAATTTGGGTGATGCTGATATTATTATTATGTCTTGTATAGGTGGAATTTTAGGTTTTGAGTATGGATTTTTAGTATTATTTATAGCTTCTATTTTGACTTTGCCTTTTTTTATTTTTTTTAGAATTAAAGCAATAAAAGAGCAAGAACTTGCTATGATACCCTTTTTAAATATCGCTTTTGTGGCAGTTTTATTTTATAAAAACTTAGGATTATTCTAATGAAGCTTAGTTTAAGATATGTTTTAAATCAATTTTTAAGTACGAATTTGTCTATATTTTTCGTACTTTTTGCTATTGTATCTATGGTGTTTTTTATTCAACTTGCAAAACTTACTTCAAGTATAGAGATTAGTTTTTTGGATCTTTTAAAGCTTTATGGGTTTATGTTGCCTAGAATTTTAATTTTTACCTTGCCTATATCTTTTTTTATTTCTTTAACTTTGGCTTTGTTTAGGCTTTCTAAGGAAAATGAAAGCATAGTGCTTTTTACTTTGGGATTTTCACCAATGATTTTGGCAAAATTTTTCCTTAAAATTGCAAGCTTGATTAGTGCTTTTATGCTTGTTGTGGCTTTGGTAATGATACCTATAGTATTTGAACTTCAGGATAACTTTGTAAACTATAAAAGCACTCAAGTGAAATTTAACTATAAAACAGGAGAATTTGGACAAAAATTTTTAGACTGGATGATTTTTATAGAAAAACAAGATAGTGATAAGTATGAAAACATAATTATGTATCGCCCTAAACATAAAGCAGATGATAAAGAACAACTTATCATAGCCAAAGAAGCGCATGTGCAAAGAAAAGATGATAGCTTTGCTTTTAGCTTAAATCAAGGCAAAATGTATAATTTTGAGCAAGGTCAAAGTATTTTTAGTGGAGAATTTGACACTTTAGTAGTAAATACTCAGTTTAATACAGACAATCTTCAAACAAAGAAATTTTATGAATACTGGAATGATTTAAACGAAAATCCACAAAGAGCAAGAGAATTTGTGATTTATACAACTATAGCCTTGTTTCCACTTGCTAGTACGCTTTTTGCGCTTTGTTTTGGTTTGGTTACTTATCGTTATGAAAAAGGCTATGTGTATTTAGGTATGTTTGGAGTGATTGCTATATATTTTGGACTTTTAAGTTCTTTTTCTCAACCTCCAATTTTGGCTTGTCTTGGAATTTTTTCTTTAAGTTTATTTGTTTCGGCTTATTGTTTTAAGAAAATGATTTTGAGTCGATATTGATGAAAATAAAAATTATATTTTCTTATGATGGCTCTGCTTTTTTAGGTTCTGCTACTCAGCCTCATAAAAAAGGTGTTCAAGATGCTTTAAGTGGGGCCTTATCGCATTTGGGTATTTTTTCACCTCTTTTGATGGCTTCTCGTACAGATAAAGGAGTACATGCAAGCTATGCTGTAGCTAGTGTGGAGTGTGGAGATTATTTTACTAATTTAGAATATCTTCAAAAACAACTTAATAAATTTTCTCATCCTTTTATCCATATTAAAAAAATTGAAAAAGTAAAAGATGATTTTGAAGTAAGATTTGATGTAAAAAGTAGAGAATACCGCTATATATTTTCTCACGCTTCTTATAGTCCTTTTATGGCTTCTTATGTACATTTTTATCCTAAATTTGACCTAGGTAAAGCTAATGAACTTTTGGGTTTTTTTGTAGGAAAAAAGGATTTAAAGTTTTTTTGCAAAAGTGGAGGGGATAATAAAACGACTTTAAGAGAAATTTTTATTGCTAGAGCTTATGCTTATAAAGATTTTAGCATTTTTCATTTTAAAGCTAATGGTTTTTTAAGAGGGCAAGTTAGATTAAGCGTAGCAAGCGTTTTAAAAGTTTTAGAAGGAAAAATGAGTGAAAAAGAACTCAAAGAACAGATTGAGGCTAAAAAGCAATACAATCACTTTTTAGCACCGCCAAATGGGCTTTATTTAAGCCGTATATGTTATTAAAAACTTTCATAGAAATTAAAAGCCTTTTGGGTTAAAATTTTTCTTATTTCTTCTTGATGTTCTTTACCTTTGGTTTCTAGGGTAATTGAAATCATCGCATCGCCATAATCAAGCTTGGTAGAAAATCTATCATAGTCGATTTTTACTATATTTGCATTGGCTATTTTTAAGCTGTCTGTAAGGTGTAATAATGCCCCAGGTTTATCTACTAAAGTAACATGAATTTGCATTTTTCTGTAAGATTTAAATAAACCTTTTTCTATGATGATATTTAGCATTTGTGCATCGATATTGCCTCCGCTTAAAACTACGCCAATTTTTTTATGATTTTGTGTATTTATTTTTTGATGAAGCAGGGCGGCTACACTCGCAGCTCCCGCACCTTCGACTATGATTTTATGTTTTTCGAGTAAAAACAATACCGCATTAGCTATTTCTTCATCATCAACTTGGATAAAATCATCTACACATTCTAAGATAATGTTAAAATTTATAGGATTTGCATCACGCACAGCAATACCATCGGCTATAGTGCGTACGCTTTTCGCATTTTTGATTTTTTTAGCATGAAAACTTTCATACATTGCAGGAGCTCCTTTGGCTCCAACTCCAATGATTTTAATGTTAGGATTGATTTGTTTAGCTGTACTTGAGATACCGCTTATAAGCCCTCCGCCTCCAACAGGTGCAATAATCATATCAAGATCGCTTATTTCATCAAGCATTTCAAGCATTAAAGTTCCTTGTCCTGCCATTACAAATTCATCTTCAAAAGGATGGATAAAGCTAAGATTATTTTCTTTAGCATAAGAGGTTGCAAAAGCATAGGCTTCATCAAAATTATCCCCTCTGAGCATCACCTCTGCTCCTAAGGCTTTTGTAGCAGAAACTTTTAAGAGTGGAGTGGATTCTGGCATTACGATAACTGCTTTAATGCCAAATTTTTTTGCACTAATGGCCACGCCTTGAGCATGGTTTCCCGCACTTGCTGCAATGACTCCATGTTGTTTTTGTTCAGTGCTAAGATTGGCTATTTTATTGTAAGCTCCACGAATTTTATAAGCACCTGTAATTTGTAAATTTTCATTTTTAAGATAAATCTCACTTTGACAAATATCACTTAAAAAAGAAGAGTATATGAAAGGAGTTTTGTTTACAAACCCTGAAATTTGTTGTTTTGCTTTGTAAATTTTATTAAGCTCTAACACTATTTTTCCTTTGTTTTAAAATGCGGATATTCTAGCATAATGCAACGATTTTGTATAAAATTTATATCTAATTTTTTACATTCTTCTTTGGCTGTTTCATTACTAATATCAAGTTGAAGCCATAGGTTTTTAATATTTTTTTCAACAAGCTTAGGAAGAATTTCTAGCGCCACTTCACCTTTTCTAAAAAGTATAAGTGTATCGATTTTTTCTTCTATTTGATCTAAATTTCTATAAACTTTTTCATTTAAAATAAACTCTTCTTTAGGATAAATAGGAAAAATTTTATAATTTTTTCTTTGTAAAAATTCTGCTACCCTATAAGAAGCTTTTGTCTTATCTGGACTTAAAGCAAATATGACAATATTTTTACTTGTATTTATAATATAAGAGATAGTTTCTTTTTCGTTCATTGTTAACCTTTGTTTTGGTATTTTATCTTAAATGATTAAAAAATTAACTAAAGTGAATTCAAAAAATGAAAAAAGTGTTATAATATAGCAAATTCCGAAGTTTAATAAGGAGGGAAAAATGGAAGAATTTTATCCATATACTTTAACAATCCATCTTCTTTGTGCTATTTTGTTTATAGGTTATTTGTTTGTTGATGTATTTGTTTTGGGTGTAGTTAAAAAGAAAAATCCTAATTTTGACAAAAGTCTTTTTAGTGCTACTGGAGTTAAAATAATGCCTTTTGTTGTTCTTTTGCTTTTTTTAAGTGGAGGTGCTTTGGCAGGTTTTCATTTTAAACCTTTAAATTTACTTTTTGCTGTAAAAATTATTTTGGCTTTTGGAATTTTATTTTTAGTTGTTTTTTCTTTATTTTGTCATTTTATACTAAAGAAGAAAAACCCACTTGGTGCTTTTATCCACCCTTTTGTATTTGTGCTTTGTATTGCAATAGTAATACTGGCTAAATTAATGAATTATTTTTTTATACCTTGCTAAGAAATACTCCACATTCAAGATGTGGAGTATTGACAAATTGATCAAAAAGAGCAAACTCTTCCGCTTTATGTGTTCGGCTTAATTCTTTTAAATTTTCTTTTAAAGTGATAGGATTGCAAGAAATATAAATAATATTTTCATATTTTTTTATTAAGTCGATTACGCTTTTATCAAGTCCTGCACGGGGTGGATCAACTAAAATATGAGAGAAATTAAAATCATCCAATCGAATATCTTTTAAACGAAAAAATTCTCTTTCTTTTTTGATAGCAAGACTTAATTCTTCGCTTGAAAGTCTTGCAAAGTGGATATTTGTTGTATTGTTAAGCTCGCAATTTTTTAAAGCAAAATTAATATTACTTTTTGAAATTTCGGTGGCTAAAACTTTAAAAAAGAATGGTGCTAAAGCTAAAGTAAAATTTCCATATCCACAGTAAAGCTCAAGTAAATCCATTCTTTTTTGAGTATTTAAAATTTCACACACCCAAGTAATCATTTTTTCATTTATAGCAGTATTAGGCTGAATAAAACAATCGTTGTTTAATTCATAAAATATTTTTTTATCTTGAATATTTAAAGTTTGTCTTAGATTTTCTGTTTTAAAAATAAGTTTTTTGCCTTTACTTCTTGCTATAAGGTTGATATGAAGAATATTGCTTAAATTTTCTAAATTTGACTTTATATCTTCTATATTTTTATGATAGAGTAAGGTTACGCTAAGCTCTTGCTTTGTGGTTAAAAACTCCACGCCAAAAAGTTTTTCTTTTAATTTATTATCTTGACGCAAGTATTCTAGAAGTTTTGGCATAAAAGCACAAATTTTCTCATCAGCAAAATCTAAATATTCTATAATGTACTTTTTTTTGCTTTTTGGATCAAACATTGCATAAAAAAGCGTATCATTTTCATGATAAAATGAAAGTTCAGCTCTTGTACGATAATGTTTATCTTTTGAGGCAAAAAGTTTAAAATCCTTTGTATAAAATTCTTTAAAATATTTTTTTATGAAAGAGTGTTTTTGATCTAAAGTGAGAAAATTTCCAAAATTTTCAAGACTCATGGAACTTTCTTTCCAATGAGTCTTAGTAAAAGCGCAATAAGTATGAAATTTAAAGGCAAGACAAACCAAACGCTAAGTCCTAAAGATACAGGAATATATCCAGCGATTAAAGAAATACCACAGATAAATAAAGCATAAGGAATTTGTGTTTTTACATGCTCCATATGATCGCATTTTGCACTCATAGACGAAAGGATTACATTATCTGAAATTGGTGAGCAATGGTTTCCAAAAATCGCACCTGTTAAAACGCAGCTTATATTAATGACCATATAATGATGCATAGCGTTTGCATCCATGCCATTGATTTTGGCGATTTCATGAGCTAAAGGCGCAGCCAAAGGCATTAAAATCCCCATAGTTCCATAGCTTGTTCCTATGGCAAAAGAAATGGCTGAAGCAAAAGCAAAAATAGTAGCAGGTAAAACAAACTCAGGCAATTTATCTGCAAGCAAACTAGTGATAAATAAAGAAGTCCCTAAATCTTTTACTATGCTTGAAAGTGACCAAGCAAATAAAAGCAATACTATAGTAAAAATCATGGTTTTCCAGCCATATATCCAAGTTTCTACTGCTTCTTTAAGATTGAAAATTTTACGACGCACCCCGATAAAAATCGCTACGATAGCAGCAAACAAAGCAGCTTGAAATAACACCACAGAAGAATCAGCATTTCCAAAAGCAGCTCTAAAAGTTTCAAAAGATAAAGGATTGGAACTTGCTTTTGCAAGTTCTTCGCCTTCTAAAGCACTAAGTCCATTAAAATAAAATCCTAATATAGCTAAAATGATTAAAGCAAAAATAGGAACAATAGCATCAAAAGCACGAATTTTAATACCTTCTTTTGGTGCTAAAAACTGATCTTCTAATTCAGCAGTATTTAGTGTGCCTGATTTAGGCAGAGGTGCAATTTGTCCTGTGGTTCTTGCACGTATTTCAGCTTTATACATAGAACCAAACTCACGCCCCATGATTGCAGTCATGACTACAAAAAAAAGCATGAAGATATTATAAAAACGATAAGGTATGGTTTCGACAAAAATTCCAAAAGCACTAATATCGCTAATGCCTATATGTTCATAAGCGGTTTTAATTAAAGAAACTTCTAAACCTATCCAAGTAGAAATTACAGCTATTCCTGCCACAGGAGCTGCGGTAGAGTCGATAATAAAGGCAAATTTTTCACGAGAAATTTTAAATTTATCTGCCAAAGGACGCATAATTGGACCTACGATTAGTAAATTAGCATAATCATCAAAAAATATTAAAAGCCCTAAAAACCAAGTGTTAACTTGAGCTGATACAGCTGATTTGGCTCTTTTGGCAAATTTTAATGCTACAGCTTTTGCACCTCCCATTTTTGTGATAAGTGCCACAAGACCACCTATACAAAGAATTTGTAAAATGATTCCTGCATTTACTGGATCTGAAGTTGAACCTAAGATATAGGAAATAATTTTTGAAAAAGATTCTACCGCAGTATTGTAATAATTTACAAAAGTTAAATGTTGTGCTTTAAAAATATTTGCAGAAAGGCTAAGTAGAAAAGTTCCACTTAAAACTCCAGTAAAGAGCGATAAAATAACATCTTTTGTGATAAAGGCTAAAGCAATAGCAACTAAAGGTGGTATAAGCGTAAAAGCTCCAAATAAATTAGCATTTGCAGCTGCTTCTGAGGAGTTTGCAAATGCAACTAAAGGTAAAAACAATAAAACTAAAAATTTATTCATTCATCTCTTTCTATATAAAATCCATTCCAAGTTTGTGTTACCGGCATAAGCTCGATTTCATTAACATTAATATGGCTTGGTAGGTTAATGATAGACATTACCACTTTGGCAATATCATTAGCACTGATAAATTGCGTATTTTCATACACTGCATCAGCTTTTTGGATATCTCCTTTAAAACGCACTTCACTAAATTCAGTTTTGCAAAGTCCTGGAGCAATGTTTGTTACTTTGATATTGCTTCCTCTAAGATCATTTCTTAAGGCCAATGAAAATTGTCCTACAAAGGCTTTGGTTCCACAATACACATTGCCTCCAAAATAAGGATTGCGTCCCGCAACCGAACCTAAGTTAAAAATATAAGCATTTTTTTGTTTACGAAGTATAGGAATAGCAGCTTTTGCAACATATAAAAATCCTTTGATGTTTGTATCTATCATAGTGTTAATATCTTCAAGGTTTAATTTATCAAATTCATCTACCCCTAAAGCTAAACCTGCATTATTAAAAAGCACATCAATTTCTTGAAATTCTTTAGGTAAATTTTCAATAGCTTCAAAGATTTCTTTTTGATTTCTTACATCTATGCAAAGGGTGTAAATCTTATCTTTGTGAGCATTTTTTAGCTCTTCTAGACGCTCTTTGCGTCTAGCAAGGGCGATTACTTTGTAGCCTTCTTGTATAAAAGCTTCAACACAAGCTCTACCAAAACCTGAACTCGCTCCTGTAATAAATGCGGTTTTCATTCTAAACTACCTCCGTAAAATAGATTTTCGTTTGCTTTTAAACCCAAGCTTTTTAGATAATCAGCATTTTCTTTTTTACCTGCTGCTAGTGAAAAGTCAAGTGCATTAAAACCAAGATCATCAACAGCGTTAAAATTTGCTCCTTTTGAAATAAGAAGTTTTAAAATTTCAACATTTCCATAGGCTGCAGCATGCATTAAAACATTTTTTGAAGTGTGCTCTAGAGCGCAAAATGTAATAAAATAAGGCGTATTTGAACCTATGTTCGCACTTAATGCTAATTTTTCATTGTTATTAATATATTTTTGATTAACATTTGCTCCATTATCAAGAAGTAGTTTTATGATATCAAGACGATTAAACTCTATGGCATAAAAAAGCGGGGTTTTACCAAAGGCATTGGCTTGATTAACATTTGCTCCATTTTGGATTAAAAAGTTTGTATTTTCATAATTTTCCAATGCGTAAAAAATAGCACTTTCATAACCTTCGTCAATCCTAGCACCAAAACGAATCAAAAGTTCTAAAATTTCTTTTTCTCTTTGATTTAGAAGCGCTGCTTGCAAGGCTATAGTAAGATCATCTTGGCTTGGATTATTTGAAAAAATAAAATCTTGTATATAAGATACCGAATAATTTTTATTTGACATGATTTTTGCTAAAGGACTAATGTCTTTGTAAATTTTTGTTTCACCAACAGCCCAATTTAAAAATTCGTTTAAGGCATTGCTAGTATAGTAAATATTACTACCTTTATCAAAATTAAAATTACTTTCAAAATACTTTTCTAAAGGTTCTATAGCGTTATTGTATTCTTTCCAAAAAGCTTTGTAAAGTCTAAAATTTCCTATACTTTGATATGCCCAATATCTAAAATAAGATTTTAAAATATCATATTTTTTTTCTAAATTTTCGGGTGTATCTAAAGTTTTTTGATAAGCGATGGGATCGATAGCTATTTTTAATAATAAAAAATCAAATTGTTGTAATTTTGGCAAATAAGCCACACCATTACAAGAGCTATTGCTTCCGCGAATTTCATTGGAAATTGCATAGAGTTTTTTTGTAAAATCTTGATTTTTTAAAGATTCTTTACAGCTTGAAGCTATATTTAAATAATCTAAATTTGAACTTTCATTTAGCAATGTTTTATTATTTTTAATGTTGTCGCAGTTAATGGCATCATTAGCCATTAAACTTGCAAAACAACAAAAGGAAGCGAATAATAACTTCAATATTTTTCCTTTGAAAATTTTAATTTTGTTATTTAATCCAAATAAGTATTAAATTTGAATTAATTTTCAAGTTTGAAATTTTCAATCTCATTAAAATTTAAATATCTATAGATATTTGCCTTATGCTCATCACTTAGTTTTTCGCTAACAATTTGTAAGTATTCTTCCTTGCTTGGAATTTTACCCAAAATCGCACAAACTGCCGCAAGTTCTGCACTGCCTAAATATACTTTAGCACCCATTCCCATACGGTTGTCAAAATTTCTTGTAGAAGTTGAGAAAACTACAGCTCCATCATTTACTCTAGCTTGATTACCCATACACAAAGAACAACCAGGAACTTCTATTCTAGCACCTGCTGCGCCAAAGATGCTGTAATAACCTTCATTGGTAAGTTGTGCTTTATCCATTTTTGTTGGAGGCACTACCCAAAGTCTGGTTTTAAGTATGCCTTTATCTTTTAAAATTTCTCCCAAAGCTCTATAATGTCCTATGTTTGTCATACAAGAACCTACAAAAACTTCATCTATATTTTTTGGACGCTTATCATCGGCTAAAATTTCGCTTAAGGTTGCCACATCATCAGGGTCATTCGGACAAGCTAGGATTGGCTCTTTAATGTCATTAAGATTAATATCTATAATATAAGCGTATTTTGCATCTTTATCTGCTCTTAAAAGAGTAGGGTTTTTAAGCCATTCTCTCATTTTTTCAGCCCTTCTAGCAAGGGTAGATTTATTCTCATATCCTGCTTCTATCATAGCTTCAATTAAAGAAATATTGGATTTGATATATTCGCTTACACTTTCTATGCTTAAATCTACACTACAAGCAGCTGCAGATCTTTCAGCACTTGCATCACTGAGTTCAAAAGCTTGTTCGACTTTTAAGTTTGGCAAGCCTTCTATTTCTAAAATTTTTCCTGCAAAAATATTTTTCTTATTTTTCTTTTCAACGGTAAGTTGTCCTTGTTTGATTGCATAATAAGGTATAGCATTAACCAAATCTCTTAAGGTAACTCCGGCTTGCAATTCTCCACTAAAACGTACTAAAACACTTTCAGGGACATTTAAAGGCATAGAACCAGTAACTGCAGCAAAAGCTACAAGTCCGCTTCCTGCAGGGAAAGAAATTCCTATAGGAAAGCGTGTGTGAGAATCCCCACCCGTTCCTACGGTATCTGGCAATACAAAACGATTAAGCCAAGAGTGGATAACTCCATCACCTGGTTTTAAACTTACCCCACCACGACTTGTCATGAAATTGGGCAAGGTTTTATGTAAATTTGAATCGCTTACTTTTGGATACGCAGCTGTATGGCAAAAGCTTTGCATAACAAAGTCTGCATTAAAACCTAGGCTTGCAAGTTCTTTAATTTCATCTCTAGTCATAGGACCTGTGGTATCTTGAGAGCCTACGGTTAAAGTTATAGGTTCTATATACATACCTGGACGCACACCTTCAACTCCACAGGCACGACCTAGCATTTTTTGAGCCAAGGTATAACCACCGCTTGAAGATTTAGGTTGTTCAGGTTTGGTAAAGATATTTTCGCTTTCCATTCCTAAAAATTCTCTAGCCTTAGCACAAAGCCCACGACCTATGATAAGTGGGATTCTTCCTCCTGCTCTAACTTCATCTAAGAGAGTGTTTGGACTGAGTGTAAATTCTGCGATTGCAGAGCCATTTTTTATGATTTTTCCATCATAAGGATGAATTTCAAACTCATCGCCCATTTCTAAGTTTGCTACATCACAGATGATAGGTAAAGCCCCGCTATCTTGAGCAGTGTTAAAGAAAATCGGTGCTATGGTTGAACCCATTACTATACCACCGCTGTGCTTGTTTGGTACACCTTCTATTTCTTTTCCTAAGTGCCATTGTATGGAATTTATCGCCGATTTTCTACTTGAACCTGTTCCTACAACATCACCTACATAAACCACTTCGCGACCGCTTTTTTTAAGCTCTTTGATTTTTTCTAAGGATCCTGTTTGTCTTACCTTTAGCATGGCATTTGCATGTAAAGGAATATCGCTTCTTGTAAAAGCATCTCCTGCAGGGCTTAGATCATCGGTATTTGTTTCCCCTGCTACTTTAAAAACTATACATTTAATCACTTGTGGTAGTTTTTCTTTTTTATTAAACCAGTCCGCATTTGCCCAGCTTTGTAAAACTTCCTTAGCGTGTGGATTGTTTTTGCTAAGTTCAGCTATGGTATGGAAATTATCATGTACAAAAATAATATTTTTCAACACTTCTGCAGCATCTTTGGCTATGTTTTCATCTTTTAAGGCATCGATTAAAACTTTAACATTATATCCGCCTAGCATAGTTCCAAGCATTCTTAAGGCTCTTTTTTTGTCTATATTTGGAGCACTGATTTTGCCTTTAAGTATGGAATCTAAAAATTCACATTTTACTAAAGCTGCATCATCAACACCAGGATTTACTCTATTTTCTAAAAGATTTGCAAGCTCTTCATTATTTTCATTTTCAAGTAATTTACAAAGTTCTCTAGTTTGATTTGCATTTAAAGGAAGGGGTGGTATACCCAAAGCGGCTCTTTCTTCAACAAGTTTATTGTATTCTTGCATAAAAGACATTTTCTACTCCTTAAATATTTTTTATTATAATTGTAGCTCTTTGAAGGATAAAAAATGTTTAAAGTTTATTATAAAATGCCTTTATGTTACCTATCTTTACATAGTGATGGAAAATTTTTAACTAGAGTCGATTTTTGTGATAATAAAAGATCAGAAAAAAATTGTAGTTTGCTTGACTTAGCAAAATATGAACTTGATTTATATTTTACTCATAAGCTTAGAAAATTTAGCATTCCTGTTTTGATACAAGGTACGGATTTTGAATCAAAGGTTTATAAGGCTTTAATGGAAATTCCTTATGGCAAAATAGCTACCTATAAAGATATAGCAGAAAAAATTAATCATCCAAAAGCTTTTAGAGCTGTTGGAAATGCAAATTCTAAAAATCAAATTCCTATTTTTATACCTTGTCATAGAGTTATTGCAAGCAATGGCATAGGAGGATATAATGGAGGGCTTGAAATAAAAAGATTTTTGCTTGAAAATGAAGGAGTGAATTTAAAATAAGCTTGGGGTTTGATTTTCTTTGTTTTCAAATTCTTGTTCAAAAATATCATAATTTTCAAGAATTAAACAATATTTAAAATTTTTTAATTTTCTTAAATCTGAAAGCTGATTATAGGAAAAATCGCAAAATAAAGAATTTTTAGAAGCAATTTTAAAGTCTTTTATGTTTTTAAATTTTTCTTTCCAGAATTCAAAGGTATTTTGGTTGTTGCTTACAATAAACGCTTGAGAGCTTGAACCAAAAGGAGTGATTTCAAATTTATCATCAATAAAATAAATTTTAAAATCATCAATCTTATTAAAGTCAAATATTATTTTTTGACTTTTTTCTTTTAAAAAAGAAATAATTTTTGCAAAACTATTTGCGTAAAAAAAAGGCAAATTAAGATTTTTAAAATATAAATTTTCACAAATCAAAGTTGTAAAAAAAAAGCTAGATCGCGATAATAAGGTAAAATTAGCATCTTTTAGACTATGAGAATAGGTGCAAAGTTTATTTAAGTAATTTTCTTCACAGTAGCAAAAAATTTCACCCTTTTTTGCTTTGATTAGTTTTTCAAAATCAGCAAAAATATTTCCTTTTAAAATGTTAAAATAAAAAGCCTTGCAAAGACTTAGTTCGTAAGATTTAAAAAGTAAAAATTCACATTCTTTATCTTCGCAAAAAAAGCGTAAAAATCTTACAAGAGCTCGTTCTAGATTTTCTACTCTAAAGTAAAAAATTTCTTTATCTTCAACAGCAATGTCATTTTCTGTAATTATAGCATAAGCGCCTTTTTCTATAGCTTGGGCAATTTCTTTTTTATCGTTATTAAAGAAGGCAAAGCCTGTTTTAAGTTCGTTTAAATTTATGGCAAAACCTTCCACGCTTAAAACACTACCTTCATGAATTAGTGTTGCGTTTAACAGTTCGCCTAAATTGCTAATTTGCATATTTTAACCTACTAAAGAGCCGTTTTGCACAAGTTGTTCAGGGGTGATTAAAACAAGTTTATCTCCGCTTTTTGCAGAAAGTATCATACCATCGCTTTCATGTCCAAAAATTTTAGCTTTTTTAAGATTGCTTATAACGCAAACTTGTTTACCGATTAAATCACTGGCCTTATAGTATTTTGCTATGCCTGAGAGTACTTGACGGATTTCTTTATCGTCAAGTTCGAGTTGAAATTTTAAAAGTTTTTCACTCCCTTCTATATTTTGACAATCAAGTACCTTAGCAACTTTGATTTCAATTTTTGCAAAATCATCGATTTTTATTTTAGGACTTTCTTCTTTTTTAGGTTCTTCTTTAATTTCTTGTTTTAAAAGAGCTTTTTCTACTTTTGGAAATAAAGCTTCGCAAGGATTTGCTTTAAAATCTAAAAGTTCATTATCAAGTATCATTTTTGTGTAATTTGCAGACGAAATTTCAAAATTTAAAGCTAAGGCCACCTTTTGAGAGGACTTTGGTAGAGTGGGATTTAGTAAAAGAGTTGTTTTGGCTAAAATATTTGCACAAAGTGCTACTAAAGCATTAGCTTGTTCGTGTTTGTTTTCTTTGATTAAATTCCAAGGTTCGTATTTACTAATGGCTAAATTTGCCACACTTAAGGCTTTAAAAAGTTCTTCTAAATAACGATTACACTGTAAGTTTTCTAAAAATTCTACCGCTAAATTTAAGTGTTCTTTTGCTTGATTTAGTTCGGCATTGTAAAATTTTAAAACACCTTCTTTTGAAATATTTCCTTGAGAATATTTTGTACTCATACCTATAATGCGATTAAGTAAATTTCCAAATTCATTGCTAAGCTCTGCATTGATACGATTTATCAGCATATTTTCGCTAAAATCCCCATCGTTACCAAAAGGCACTTCTCTAAGCAAGAAATATCTAAAAGCTTCATTTCCATAGGCATCAACTACTTCTTTAGGTTTTACAACATTGCCTTTGGATTTGCTCATTTTTTCACCTTCTTTAGTCCACCAGCCATGTGCACCTATAAATTTTGGCAAAGGCAAATCCACGCTCATTAAAAAAGCTGGCCAATAAATGGCATGAAAACGCAAGATATCTTTTCCTACTAAATGCACATGCGCAGGCCAAAATTTAGCATTTTCTCCCTTGTTTTGAAAGTCAAGTGAGCTTACATAGATAAAAAGTGCATCAAGCCATACATAAATAATATGTTTATCATCATTAATTTCTTGAGGCAGTTTAATCCCCCAATCAAAACTTGTTCTTGTAATGGAAAGATCTTTAAGGCCGTTTTGGACAAAATTTATAAGTTCGTTTTTTTTGTTTTTTGGCAAGATGGGATCTTTTTCTTCATACCATTGTAAAATTTTATCTTGATATTTTGAAAGTTTGAAAAAATAGCTTTCTTCTTTTAAAATTCTAGTTTGTTTGCCACAATCTGGGCAAGAACAATCGTTAATAAGCTGACTTTGAGTAAAAAAGCTTTCACAAGAAATACAATAGTGTCCTTCGTATTCATCTTTATAAATATCACCTTTTTGCCACATTTTTAAAAACATAGCTTTAACAAATTCAATATGCCTTGTATCAGTTGTTCTTGCGTAAATATCATAGGTGATTTCAAATTCATCCCATAATTTTTTAAATTCAAAACTGATTTTATCAGCGTATTCTTGAGGAGTGGAATTTCTTAGTTTGGCAGCTTCTTCGATTTTTTGTCCATGCTCATCTGTTCCTGTTAGAAATCTTGTTTCATGTCCTTGCAAACGATAAAATCTTGCTAAAGTATCGGCTATGATGGTAGTATAAGCATGACCTAAATGAGGTACATCATTTACATAATAAATTGGTGTTGTAATATAACGCATTTTTTTCCTTTAAAAGTCAAATCCGCCTTCGGTTTTACCCTTAGACATACTGTTATAGACTGCATCAACATAATTTTTTCTAGTTTGGCAGTTAAAAATTTCATCGCAATTATAACAAGAGTTTAGGTTTTTTGAGTTTTGACATGAAAGTAAAATTTCTTTTTTTTTATCCATATCTTGCTCAAATTCATCTCTAACTTCATTCATTATAAGCCTTTAAAAGTTTTGAAATTTCATATTCTGAGCCAAAAAAACAAGGAGTTGTCGCATGGATTTTATCAAATTCAAGTTCAAGTAAAGAGCGGTTTTTTCCATTTGTAGTTTTTCCGCCTGCTTTTTCTATGATAAAGGCTAGAGGAAAGACTTCAAAAAAGGCACGAAGTTTGCCATTAGGCGCATCTTGTGTTGCAGGATAGCTAAAAATGCCACCCCCTTTTAATAAAATTTGATTGATATCGCTTACCATGGCTCCAGAATATCTTAAGCGATAGCCTTCATCAAAAAGACTTTTGATAAATTTAGCGTGTTTTTCTTCCCAAAATTTTTGCGTTCCGCCTGTAGCATTAATCTTGCCTTTTTCATTCATTTTAAGATCTTTTATAAAAATAAATTCATTATTTGCATTTAAGCGATAAAGTTTTGGCTGATCTTTGCAAATCACAAGTTCTAATCGCGTTCCATACATACTATAAAGCGCAGCTCTTAAATTTTTAGCACTTGCTTTTTCTTCATAGATAGCAAAAATAGAACCTATGGCAAAATTAACATCCATTAAGCTAGAACCGTCTAAAGGATCATAAGCTACGATAAAATTTGCCCTCTCGTTAAGCGTTAAAATTTCATCTTTTTCTTCACTGATGATGGCTTTAATACTTGAACATTGACTTAGGGTTTTTGTGATGATTTCATCACTTAAAACATCAAATTTGAGTTGGGTATCGCCTGTAAAATTTTGATTTTGACTGTAGCTTGTATCGGGAAATTTTAAAGCGTTAGAAATTTCTAAAACCGCTTTTTGTATATAAGAAATCACTTCTTGCATTTTATAATTCTCCTTGTAAATTTTTAGCATTTTTAAGTATGTATTGGCAAATAGCTTGTATATCGTTTAAATCAAGCCAAGTAAGATAAGGGTGAGAAATTTTTTCATAGCTTGCAATGGCGTTTGAAAAAATAAAATAACTTTCATCAATTTCTTTGCAAAATACGCTAATGCGTGGTAAATCAAGAGTTTTTAATCCTTCAACCAAACAAATGTCAAAATCAGGGCTTAATTTTAAAGCTTTTAAAATATCTCTATTTTCATGAGAAAAAAAAGTTGTTCTTGTAGGGCTTAAAACCATGACTTCAGCTCCACTTTGAAAAAATTTAAAACTATCTTTACCGTTAAAATCAAATTGAGCTTTATCGCCAGGGTCATGTTTAATGATTAAAACTTTTAAATTTTGTTGCAAAAAATTATCAGCTATTTTAGTGATGAGTGTAGTTTTTCCTGAATTTGAAGGCCCGCTAAAAGCTATAATAAGTTGTTTCATAAAATATACTCTTAATTTTTTTGCAAAATTATATCTTTTTAAACCAAAAAATAGGGTTAAAAGGCTACAATAATACTAAAAAATATGGAAAAAGAATGAAAATTTATAGTGTAATTTTAGGTGCTTTTTTGCTTGGAGCTTGTTCTTTAAAAGATCAGGCGATTGTGGATACAAATTTAAAATCTCAAACTTTAATGTTTACTCAAAAATACAAAATCACACAAGATAAGATTAATGCCATTATAACTATGTCTTATTTAAACCCAATTCTAGACAAGACAAGTAAAGATGATGTATTAGCTTTATCTTTTGCTCCAAATACATTAAAAATTCAAAATTTAGAAGTTTTTATCAATAATAAAAAAGCCAATATTGAAAAATTGGATGATGAGTATTTAAAATATATAATACAAAACAACTATACTGATTATTTTAAAGCATCTCTTCCTAGTGTCAAGGAAGAGACTAGGCTTGTAGCTAAGATTTGTTTGGATCATTTGCCTTGTTTTGAATTAAATTTTCAAAAATATCCGAAATCTTTATACTATCGTTCAGAAGATGTCGATACACAATATAATTAGCTAGAACTTTTTTTCCGTAAATTCGGCTTTCTTGATAAGGAACTAACTCCATAGACAAGAAAGGTTCAAATTTGCCTGTCTTAAACATATCATTTCTTGCAAGCATACGGTTAGTAAATCCTATACCGCCATTATAAGCATAAGCGACAAAAAGTGGAGATTTTAAACGTGATTCAAGGTAATTTAGATGATAGTTTCCAAAGTAATATGCTATTTCAGGTTTAAACATAAAATCTTGATCGAAATTTGGAATTTTTAATTCTTTTTCCCCTATGTGATTGGCCAAAAATGGCATAAATTGCATCATGCCTAAAGCATAAGAAACTGAAATAGCAGTTGGAATAAAACGACTTTCTTGTCTGGCAATAGCCAAAATTAAAGCTTGTCTTGTTTTGTTATAGTCTTTTATATTGTCATAATAAGGCATTATAAAATAATGTTTTTTAAAATTATTTTTGCGTTCTAATATGTAAGCATAAATAGGCAAGGTTTCTTGTGTGTCAAATTCTTTTGCCAAGACATCTAGTTGACTTGCGTTAGCATCGCGAATTTGTTTGTTTATTTTTTGCCAAGCAAAAGGATCTTGCATATTAAAATTATTTTTTTTCTTGCTTGGATTAAGGCTTTCTATCTTTGGAAAAGGTGTGTTAGTAAGTTCTTTTGCATAAAGACTATAAATATTTAAAGAAGAACTTTGCGATAAAGTTTTTAAATCTTCTTCATTGTTTTTAATCAACCACATCCAAAATATAGCATTGTCTTTATTACTTTGTGATTTAAAACTTTGTGCCGCCTTTTTAAAAAAGTCATAAGCAAGCTCTGTTTTATCATAAGTTAAGGCATTGACTCCTAAATAGAAAGCAGAATCTTCACTTACATTTTCAGGATTTATTTCTAGCATAGAATATCTAAATTTTGGATTTTCTTTTTTAATAATAATATTTTGTGCAAAATCTTTAAAACCAATGTGGTTTGGTAGTTTATTGACTAAACTTGTATTTAAATCTAAGTCGTATTTTTTAGAATAATTATAAAGCTTAAAAAAACCATTAATATCTTCTTTTTGTACTATATAGCTCATAGAATCAGAAGTATTAAAAGCTAGCAATAAATTTGTCAAATCAGGTCTTTGATTTTTAAAGGTTTGAGCTAAAGTAGTTCGGTCTTTGGAATTTAGACTCGCTATAAAAACTAATGAATTTAAGCGCACACTTTGACAAGTTAAATTTGCATCTAAGATAGTATTCGCTGTATAGGTATAGCATTTAGCATATTTTGGGTTGATATAAGGCTTTAAAGGGATGATTTTTTCAAGTTCGGATTTAATTTTTCCTATATAGCGAAAAATATGAGAATTTAAATCCTGTGCATCTTTTTTACTGATTTTATTTTTTTCTAAAAGCCTATAAATATAATAATCCTTGGCAAGTGAATTTTCTTCCTTTTTGAGTTTTTCTATGCTATATTGTGTAGCATTTAAACTTGAAAAAATAAATAAAAAAACGAGTATTTTTTTTATCACAATATACTCCTTAAGATATTCCCAAGAAAAATGTCAAGAAACTGCAATGCTAAGACTATAATCAAAGGTGCAAGATCAATATTGCCAATGCGTGTTGGAATTTTTCTAACTAAGGTGTAAGCAGGATAACTTAATTTATATAAAATTTGCACTATGGGATTATAAGGATCAGGGTTTACCCAGCTTAAAAGTGCTGTGATGATAATAATCCAAGTATAAATGTTAATGACAATTTGAAGTACTTGAAAAATAGAAATAATAAAAGAGTCTATAACCATAGTTAAATCCTTGCTAATTCGTGAATAAAATTTTTAATATAAGGATAAAGATCACTAAGTTCAGGTCCGTGGATATTTCCTGTTAAAATTATCCTTAAAGGCATGAAAAATTTTTTACCTTTTAAGTTGCTTTTGTTTAAAAGTTCATTTTTAAAATCTTCATAATTTTCAAAAAGTTCAATATCTTTTAAGAGTTCTTTTAAAATTTTACATTCTGTTTCAAACTCGCCAAAATCTTTTGCATTAAAAATAGCTTGCATTTTTTCTTTAAGTTCTTTTATAGTACTTGCTTCTTGAGTGTAAAATTTAGCAAGTGGTGCAAGATCTTTGTTTAAATCTAAAATTTTATTAAGCTCATCATCTTTTATCATTTTGATATGTTCGCGATTAATTTGCAAAAGTTTTTTAAGATCAAATCTTGCTGGAGCTTTTGAGACTTTAGAAATATCAAACCATTTTATAGCTTCTTCTAAGGTAAAAATTTCACAAGGAGTTTTATTGCCTAGTATGACAAGATAATTCGCGATTGCACTAGGTAAAATTCCACTTTCAAGTAGCCATTTTACAGAAGAATGTGCTTCTCTTTTGCTCATTTTAACACCTTCTTCGTTTAAAATGATAGGCAAGTGCGCATAAGTCATAGCTTTATTGTAGTCTAAACTTGCGCGGATATGTTCTTGTTTTGGAGTGTTTGAAACATGATCTTCTCCGCGTATAATACAAGTAACATTTTCAAGCATATCATCAACCGCACAAGCAAAATTATAAGTTGGAGTTTTATCTGTTCTCATGATGACAAAAGAGTCTATGTTTTCAGGCTCAAAACTAAGCTCGCCTTTGATAAAATCAGTGAATTTCATAGTATGAGTAGGTTTTTTAAGACGGATAACAAAGGGTTTTTCACATTCTAAAACATCAATATCGGCTAATTTTTCACAAGTGCCATCGTAGCGATAAGCTTTACCTTGTTTTTTAGCTAACTCTTTTTTTGCTTCAAGTTCTTCTTCGGTACAAAAACAAGCAAAAGCTTTTTTTTCACTTACAAGTTTTAAAGCCATTTGGCGATGGAATTTTAAATTTTCACTTTGTATATAGTAATGCTGCCATGAAATACCAAAAAGATTTAAAATTTCTTTGATTTCTTCTTCTTTTCCTGCTATATTTCTAGCCTTATCAGTATCTTCAATACGTAAGATAAAATCCATATTTTTTTGTCTTGCACAGATATAATTAAAAATTGCTGCACGTAAATTTCCTATGTGCATATCACCTGTGGGAGAAGGTGCAAAACGGTACATCTTATAGCCTTTAAAATTATTTAAAAACTTATTATAACAGAAAAATTTATACGGATATTTAATTTTACTTGGTTATAATACTTTTATGATATTTTTAATTTTTTCTTTCATTGTGTTATTGATTTTTGGCTTAGCAAATGTTTATATTTATAAAAGATTAATCAAGAAAATTACTCTTTTTAAGTATTTTTATAAAATTTTTTCCTTTATTTTTATTGTGCTTTTTTTAGCTCAAGCTGTGTTTTTAATATTTCGTAGAGATGAATATTTAAGTGATACTTGGTATGAAATTTTAGCCATGTTTTATGCGCCGACTTATTGTTTGTTTTTTATGACTTTAGCTTGGGATTTTGTTAAATTGATTTTAGTTCTTATGGGTAAAAGAGATAAAACATATAATCTTATTTTGCGTTTGATTTTTGAACTTTCTCTTATAGTTTTAAGTGTGTTTTTAATTTATGCAAGTATAAATAATGCTCTAAAAACACCTGAAGTAAAGAGTGTTGATGTTGAAATACCAAATCTTAAAAAAGATTTAAAAATTGTCATGCTTACTGATATACATTTGGGTAAAAATTTGCATGAAAATTTTTTAGACAAGCTCATCACTAAAGTGAATTTGCAAAGTCCTGATATGGTTGTAATAGTAGGGGATCTGATTGATACTAATCCTAAAGATTTAAAAAATTACATCTCAAAACTTAATGATTTTAACTCCACTTACGGAACTTTTTATGCTTTGGGAAATCATGAGTATTATCATGGTATCAATGAAGTTTTGGATTTACTTAGAAAACATACTAATATGAAAATTTTAGTCAATCAAAATTTAGATTTGGGTTTTATAAATATTGCTGGACTTGGAGATTTAGCCGGACTTGATAGGGGTTTATATGCTCCTGATTTAGCAAGAATAAAAGTGGATTTAAATACAAGTAAAGCTAGTATTTTACTCGCACATCAACCTAAAACAGCTTTGCTTTATGATTTGAGTGATTTTGATCTTGTTTTAAGTGGGCATACACATGGAGGGCAAATTTTCCCTTTTATGTTTTTAGTTAAACTTCAGCAAGGTTTTGTTCATGGGCTTTATGATTTAGGAGAAAAAACTAAGCTTTATGTGAGTAGTGGAGCAGGATTTTGGGGGCCAAGTCTTAGAGTTTTTGCTCCGAGTGAAATAGTGATTTTAAATTTAAAAGGAAAAAAATGAGTTTTTCAAAAGAAAGTTCGAGACTTTTTGGTTTTGTAGCTGGGATTAAATTTCCTAAAATGATACAAAAAATTATTAATGAAAATTATGTTAAGTATTTTAATATCAATATGAGTGAATTTAAAGCTCCTTGTGAATATGAGAGTTTAAATGCTCTTTTTACAAGAACTTTGCAAATTCCAAGAAAATTTGAAGAAGGTTTTATCAGTCCAAGTGATGGTAAAATTTTAGAGTGTGGAAGTACTTTTTTAGCAAATGAAGAACATTTTGCTTTTTCTATAAAAGGACATGCTTATAGCGTTGAGGAGCTTTTAAAAGATAGCTTTGAAAAAGATGAACTTAAAAATGGGCTTGATTATGTCAATATTTATCTTTCTCCAAAAGATTATCATCGTTATCACAGCCCTTGTGATATGCAAATTTTAAGTGCAACTTACACAAGTGGAGTGCTTTATAGTGTAAATGAAAAACATTTAGAACGCATTAGTAATTTATATGTAAAAAATGAAAGAGTGAGCTTGAAATGTCAAAATGAAAAAGGTATTTTTTGGCTTGTTTTTGTAGGAGCGCAAAATGTAGGAAAAATGCGTTTTAATTTTGATGCAAGCATACAAACCAATGCTAAAATTTCCCATAATTTTACTAGAAAATATGAAAATTTAAATTTCAAAAAAGGCGAAGAACTAGGAAATTTTGAGCTAGGTTCTACTATAGTTTTAATCTCTCAAAAAGGACTTTTAACTTTTAATGTAAAAGTAGGGCAGGGTATTAAATTTGGAGAAAAAATAGCGGATTAGTTTTTAGGAGTTTTATTTGCCATTTGGTAGATAAAGGCAAAAACTTCAGCTACAGCTTTATACATATTAGGTGGAATTTCATCACCTAAGTCAAGCTTGCTTAAAATTTCTATTAAATCTTCATCTTCTTTAATAGGAACTCCGTGTTCCTTGGCTAAAGAAATAATTTTAGCAGCACTTTCGCCTTTACCACTTGCAAGCACTTTTGGTGCAGAGTTTTTTTCTTTTTGATAGCCTAGGGCTACAGCTTTTTTAATCGATTTTTTGATTTTGCTCATACTTTTTTATCCATACCCATTTCAAGATCTAAATTTTTCATATTTCTAGTATCAAATTTACTTCTTATGATATCACCTACAAAGAAATTTGCACTTAAAAGTCCTGCTTTATTGATATTTCTTTTAAGCTCATGGGCATTTTCATAGATGGTTTTTCTAAATTCAATATTTTCTGCCATAATATTAATATCTATATATTTTTCATTATTTAAAGAAATAAGAATTTCTAAATCCCCAAGTTTTGCAAATTCGAGTTTAATCTGAGCAAAAAATTTGTCCTTTTTTCCGCGTCTAAACATAATTTTAGAATCATTTAAATCATCCCAAGAAAAAGGCAGATAAGTATTGATAGAGTCATTAGCTAAAGACATAAGCTGATTGATTTCAATTTGCGCTAAAAGACGATTAGCTTGATTATATACAGCTTCATTGCCTTCATTTTTAGCTAAATTTGAAATTTGCAAAAGTGTTGATTTTACATCATGATGTAAAGATTCAGCTATATCTTGTTCTGTTTTTGGTTTAATTTGCGCTAGATCTTTGATAGAAAGATTGAGTTTGTGTTCGAGATTTTTAAGTTCTGCTTGATTAAGCTTGGCATTTTGAGTATAGGGTTCAAGTTCTTTTAAGCTTTCATTAAGTCTACGAGAAAGATTGCTTAAATTTTTACTTAAATCTTGCACTTGTTCTAGATCTAAATTTTCTACATTAAATGCTAAATTTTTTACAATATTTTGTTTTATAAATTCCTGATTTTTAAAAATATTTTGCATAGTTTGGTTATTGTTAGATTGAATATTTTGAGTATTATTTAAATTTTGCGTATTGTTTGTGTTAGGATTTGAAGTGTTGGTATTTGTATTGATTGAAGTTTTGTTTTCTGTTTTTGTTTCATAAAATTTTGGATTTTCTTTGATATTTTCTTTTGATTTTTCTTGTTTTTCATCTTTAATTTTTTCTTGGTTTGGAGTAGAATTTTTTATATCATTGTCTGGCTTATTTTCTGTTTCATTATTTTGAATATCATTTTTTGTATCTTGGGTATCTTCTTCATGGGTTTTTATACCAGAATCTAAATTTTCATCTTCTTTTGATGCTTTTATATGTTTTTCTTCATCTTGGTTTTTTGTATTATGATTAAGTTTTTCTTCCTTGATATTTTCTATGTTACTTAAAAGATTTTCTAAAATATTTTCTTTATCTTGTATTTTAAAAGCTTGATTGCCTAGTATATTTTTTAAAGTATTTTCAAGTTTTTCAAAGGCGGTAGCAGTTTGCTTAAGGATGTTTGGATCTTTTATCATTAAATTTTCTGGCTTATTAAGAGCTTTGAAAAAATCATTTTTAATGGAATTTAATTCTTTTAAAATTTTATTAGCTATAGGGGTGATTTTTTCTTGAGCATGACTGGGATTTTTACTTATATAATTTTTAAAATTTTCCAATTTAGAACTTAAATTCAAAAGTGCTTTAAAAGAACTTTGATTTAAAATTTGCTTATTTTCATTTTTGCTAGAATTAATAATATTTTTTAATTCTTTTAAAGTGTCTTTTGGGCTTAAATTTGTATTTGCAAGCTGGGCTATCTGAACGCTTAGTTTTTCGCTACTAAGACCTTTAATTGTACTTAAAAGAGAGTGAAAACTTTTGGGTAGTAATTCTTCGTTTAGGGCATCTTTTAATTTAGCTTCTAAAAATACGCCTGAATTTTTAAACAAAGGAGCTAAGTTATTGTTTTTTATTTCACTGGCAGGTTTTAAAATTTGATTTAATCTATCTAAAACTTGCGTAAAAGTATCGCTTTTTGCAAGTTCTGTGCTTAAAGTTTTTAATTCATTAGCAAAATTAGGAGCTAAATTTAAATTTTTTCCTTGTTTAAGTACAGGGGAATCGGGATTTTTTTGAGCATTGATTTGATCTAAAAGTTTATTAACAAGTTCTTTTAATTTGGCACCTGTTTCATTTTGAACAAATTTTGCTAGTATTTCTTCACTACTAGCGTCCTTGCTTAAACCTAAATTTTGCTTTAAAGCTTGTGCAAGTGCTTCTTTTGGATTGTCTTTTAAATTTGTTTTATCTTTTGAAGCAGAGTTATCTACTTTTAAATCATTTTTTTGCGTATTGGCAATTTGACTTGCTAGTTGAGTATTAATCATCAAATATCACCATATTTCCAGGCTTTTTCTTAAATTTTTTATTTAAAATATTTGGTTTATTGATAGCAAAAAGAATTAAAAATGCTAAAGAAACTATATAAAACCATATAAAACCTTTGATTTCAAAGTATTGCATTAAAAAACCTAAAATTAAAGGACCAAACAAAGAGCCTAAAGAATAGCAAAAAAGAACACCACGACCTAACTCTACGCCTTTATTTTTGCTTATTAAAACATCATTTGCTCTAGCAAGTGCTAAAGCATATAAACAAAATATTCCTACACCAAGAGTAATTCCTAAAAAATATTGCATATACAAGTGAAGTTTAAAAAAGATAAATATAATCATAGTGATAAATCCTATGCTTGCACAAGTGATAATGGCAAATTTGCGACCAAGTTTGTCTGAAATAGTTCCTATGATGGTTTGTGCAATAAAACCACCTAAAACCCCACAAAATATAAAATAAGAAACCGCTTTTGCATCAAAACCTTGCAAAAGTATAAATAAAGATGCCATAGAAAAAAAGCCATTTATAAGCATTCCGGCTATAAAGCTTGTGACGATAGCCAAAGGAGCTATATCAAAAATTTTAGGTATAGAAATAGGACTTGATGCGGGCAAAACAGGTTCTTTAATTTTAATCAAATTTAAAGGTAAAGATGAAAGTAAAATTAAAGTTGCGCTGAGAATAAATACACTATGTTTGCTTAAATTTAATGCTATGATTAAAACTCCAATACCAAACGCAAGATAAAAAACAATTTCATAAAAACCTAAAATTCTAGATCGAATGGTATTTTTGCTTTTTTCATTAAGCCATGATTCTATGACCATTAAAAGACCATAGTAGCAAATCCCTATAAAAAATCTTAAAACAGCCCAAAAAATAAGATTTTCGCTTACTGTATGAAGCATAGCTGAAATTCCAAAAATAGCCCCAAATAGCCCAAAAGAGCGTATATGACCTATACGAGAAATAATTTTATGAGCACTGATGGTTCCAATAAGAGCGCCTACAAAAAAACAAGAACTTACTACTCCAACAGCCAAAGAACTTTCTCCGTTTTCTTTTAATATAACACCTATAGAGCTTACTATCAAGGCATTACCTGCAAATAAAAATGCCATACCAGCAAAAAGTGCTGTCATTGATTTAATAATTTTTTTTGGACTCATACTTTTTTATATATAAAATAAAAATAAACACACAAACTAGCAAGGATGAAATTCCACAAATATAAGCAAAGATATTTAATTTATCTTGGCGATGTAAAAATAAAAATCCAGCAACCAATACTACATAAGCCATCAATTTAAAGAGAGTAAAAAACATAGCAAAAAAATGGATTTTCTCTTTAACATTTGGCTTTAAATCGTCTTTTAGAACTTTAAAATGAATAATTTTTGATAAATTTTGTTTTTTTTTGATAAAAAGTGATGAAATGAAATTAAAATCTTTTTCATAATTTTTTGATTTTTTTATAATGACTTTTTTATAATTTAAATAAGAAGCAAAAATAATCAATAAAACACTAAAAAAAGCTATTTCATAGCTTAAAAATGTATCTAATTTAAAATGATTTAACGATGAAAATATGATCCAAAAAAATAAATGAATAATGGAAAAAATATAAAATAGAGCTTTTTTGTGTTCCATTATTTGTTCTTTTCTTTTTGAATTTTTTCTTTGATCAACTCATCTCTTTCTCTGAATTCTTCATAGCTTTTTACTTGAACTTTATAAGCTTTGTAAACATTAAGTATAGCAGCACTGATCCCCCAAAAAACTCCAAGCCAAAAAAGCCAAGGATAAGGAGTAAATTTTTTAAGCAAATATCCTATTCCCACACCTATAAATACAGCAACAACCATAGAGATGCCAAGACTTAAACCATCCGCAGCTTCAAGAGTTTTGCGAATAATTTTTTGTCTTTTGCTGTTGGAATTTTCTAAGTGATTTTTTTCTTCTTTTAAAATATTGCTCATATTCTTTTAAAGCTTTCTCTAACAGCTTCTAATGTTGTATCTATAATTTTATCATCCATTTTTGAACATATAAAACCTGTTTCAAATTGAGAAGGCGCTAAATAAATTCCATTTTCAAGCATATTTTTATGAAATTTTGAAAATAATGCTAGATTAGATTTTAATGCATCTTGGTAGTTTGATACAGGATCTTTGGTGAAAAAGTATCCAAACATAGAACCTACATGACAAGCTTGTAGCGGAAGTCCTTTTTCATCTGCTAATTTTTTCATTCCTTGGGTAAGTTTTTTTGCTAATTTTCCAAGTTTGTCATAAAGCTTGGTTTTCTTTTTGGCTTTTGTAAGACTTGCTATACCTGCAGCCATTGCCAAAGGATTTCCACTTAAAGTTCCTGCTTGATAAACTCCACCCAAAGGACTTAAAATATCCATAATTTCAGCTCTAGAAGCAAATGCTGCTGCAGGTATACCACCTCCTATTACCTTACCAAAAGTAATTATATCTGCTTGAATATGATTGATTCCATAGGAACCAAGGTAAGATGCTCTATATCCACTCATTACTTCATCAAAAATCAGCAGAGTTTGATTTTTTTTACAGATCTTAGCAAGTTCTTCTAAAAAATCTTGTTTAGCTGGAACTAACCCCATATTTCCAGCAATAGGCTCAATGATAACACATGCAATATCTTTATTTTTTTCAAAAAGCTCTTTAACGCTGTTTATATCATTATATTTTGCTACTAAAGTGTGTTTAGCTATATCTTCTAAAACACCCAAAGAACTAGGAGAGTTAAAAGTAGCGGCACCACTTCCTGCACTCACCAATAATGAATCAGAATGTCCGTGATAACATCCTTCAAATTTTAAAATTTTATCTTTTTTAGTAAAGCCACGGGCAAGACGAATAGCACTCATGGTTGCTTCTGTTCCACTGCTTACAAAGCGGATTTTTTCTAAATGAGGAAAATCAGATAAAATAAGCTTGGCAAGTTCGGTTTCTAATAAAGTTGGAGCTCCAAAACTTGAACCTTTGTGAAGTGCTTTTTGGCAAGCTTTTTGTATATCTTTATCGCAATGTCCAAAAAGTAAAGGTCCCCAGCTTTGAACATAGTCTATATAAGAATTTCCATCTATATCGAAAATATAAGCACCTTTTCCATGGGAGATAAATTTTGGCTCACTTTGAACATTTGCAAAAGCACGAACTGGGGAATTTACACCACCTGCGATGAATTTACACGCTTCTTTAAAAGCTTTTTTGTTTGTCATTTTTCCTCCTTGCTAAATTGCTTGATGTAATTATATAAAGTTACAATTTCATCATTTGTTAAAGAGTAATTTGGCATGATTGATTTTGCGTCTTTACTCTGATTAAGAGAATTTTTAAAATTCTCAAAACTAAGATTTTGTATACTTGGAACTTTATAAGCTATTTTAATACCATTTTTCATATAATATCCTAAAATTTGTTCGCTTCCATCTGCTCCATGACATTCTTTACAACTAATGCCCCTTGGATTTTCATAAAGCATTTTAGAGTATTCTTTAAGAGTGATAAAATCAGCACCAAAAAGACTGATACTAAATAAAAAAAACATTAAAACAATTTTCAAAGTTTCACCTTGTTAATGAAGTTTTAATATGATACAATTTTTACTTTAAAAAAGTGATTAAATTTATAGAAGGAAAATAATGACTTTGCTTGATGGTAAAGCTTTAAGTGCAAAAATCAAAGAAGAATTAAAAGAAAAAAATCAATTTTTGAAAAGTAAAGGGATTGAAAGCTGTTTAGCTGTTGTCTTGGTTGGAGATAATCCTGCAAGTCAAACTTATGTAAAATCTAAGGCTAAAGCCTGTGAAGAATGTGGAATTAAATCTTTAGTTTATCATCTTAATGAAAATACTACACAAAATGAACTTTTGGCATTGATTAATACCTTAAATCACGATGATAGTGTTTATGGAATTTTGGTTCAGCTTCCTTTACCTGATCATATTTGTAAAGATTTAATACTTGAAAGCATTATAAGTAGTAAAGATGTTGATGGTTTTCATCCTATTAATGTAGGATATTTAAATTTGGGCTTAGAAAGTGGGTTTTTGCCTTGTACTCCACTTGGAGTTATGAAGCTTTTAAAGGCTTATGAAATTGATTTAGAAGGAAAAGACGCTGTTATCATAGGTGCTTCAAATATAGTAGGTCGTCCTATGGCTACTATGCTTTTAAATGCTGGAGCTACAGTAAGCGTTTGTCATATCAAAACCAAAGATTTGAGCCTTTATACTAGGCAAGCTGATTTGATTATAGCAGCAGCAGGTTGTGTGAATTTACTTCGATCAGATATGGTAAAAGAAGGAGTGATTGTTGTTGATGTTGGAATCAATCGTCTTGAAAGTGGAAAGATAGTTGGAGACGTGGATTTTGAAGAGGTATCTAAAAAATCTAGTTATATAACTCCTGTTCCAGGTGGAGTAGGTCCTATGACTATAGCTATGCTTTTAGAAAACACAGTTAAATCTGCTAAAAATAGACTTAATTAAGGAAAATCTATGGAAATTTTAAAGAAATTATATAAATTTTCACAGTCTTGGACTGGAACTGTAGTTATTGTTCTTTTGGTGATTTTTTTCTTTATACAAGCTTTTGTTATTCCTTCTGGTTCTATGAAAAACACCTTGTTGGTGGGGGATTTTTTATTTGTTAAAAAATTTAGTTATGGTATCCCAACTCCTCATATTCCTTGGTTGGAAATTCCTGTTTTGCCAGATTTCAATAAAGATGGGCATTTGATAAAAGCACAAGGGCCACAAAGAGGAGATATAGTTGTTTTTAGAAATCCTAGAAATGAAAAAGAACACTTTGTAAAGCGTTGTGTAGGTATAGGAGGAGATAGGATAGTTTATGCAAATAAAACACTTTATGTAAGAATGCATGAGGGTGATGATTTTATGAGAGAACATTATCCGAATGATCTTGTTACTCTTGGAGGGCAAATTTATGTAAAAGAACCTTATAAACAAAAAGGTATTCATTATGATCCAAAAAAAGATATAGAAAGTGATATTTTACGCTTTCTTAGCATAGGTGATTTTGCTATGTCTCCAACTTATATTAAAGAACTTGGAAATCATATAGGTTTTAGTGGCGGAAATGCTTATGTTTTTGATGTGCCTGAAAATGAGTATTTCATGATGGGTGATAATCGCGATTATTCTTATGATAGTCGTTTTTGGGGTTCTGTTCCTTATAGGTTGATAGTAGGTAAACCTTGGTTTATATATTTCTCTTGGGATAAAGATAAAAATGTTCGCTGGGAAAGGATAGGGCGTTTTGTTGATACCTTGGAAAATGATGAGCAATATATCCATGATCATGATGATGAGGATAAATTAAGCTAATGTTTGTGAAAAACACAAACATTATATTTTTAAAAGCGTGATTTCATCACCTTTTTTTAATTCACTTGTATTTTCTTCGCTTATAAGCAAAAACTCACTTTTAACAAGTGGAAGTATCATACCAGAGCCAAATTTGTTTTCGTTAAATGGTGTAAAAATACCTTTTTCTAAATTTCCTAAGATGAGATTGTTTCTTCCACTTTTAAGCTTTAAATCTATACCCATTGTAGCATGAAATTTTAAAGTATTTTCTAAATTTCCGCTTAATAAAGCAACAATTTTTTTAGCAAAAATAAAACAAGAAAGATAAGCTGCCATAGGATTTCCTGGTAAAATCAATACGAAATTTTCACCTTTTCTATAAAGCTTAGTAGGTCTTGCAGGGCGTGCTTTTAGTCCTTTAAAAAGCGGAGTAAAGCCTAATTCATCTAAAGCTTTTTCCATAAAATCAGCCTCACCAACACTTGCACCTCCTGAAGTGATTAAAAGATCAAAATTTGTATTTTCTAAAGCCTCTTTAGTGCTTTTAAAATCATCTTTGATAATACCTAAATAAGAAGCATTTTGAAGCATGGTTAGTAAAGGCAAAGCATTGGCATTATAAATACTTTCTTCATCGCATTCTTGCCAAGGTTCTTTAAGTTCATTTCCGCTTGAAAAAATGCCTATGCGAATCTTTCTTATGACTTCTATTTTATAAAGCCCTTGAGAAGCAAGCAGGGCGATGTGTTTATCATTAAGTTTAGTGCCTTTTTGAAGTAAAAGTTCGTCTTTTTTTAATTCTTCGCCTTTATAGCGATAGGCATTGTATTGTTTAGGGGCTTTTTTAATGATGAGTTTATTTTCTTCTATATACTCATCTTCTAGCATTAAGATAGTATCAGCATTTTTGGGCATTTTAGCCCCTGTCATGATTTTATAGCATTCATTCTTAGCAACTGTATAAAAATTTTTATCTCCTGTAAAAATAGTCCCTTTAATCTCCAAAGTCTCATTGATATCAGCATAATTAAAAGCATAGCCATCAAGAGCAGCATTGTCAAAACTGGGTAGATTTTTTGTAGCGTATAAATCTTTAGCTAAAATTCTATCCTTTGCTTTTTCAAGGCTAATAAGCTCACTTTCATCTAAGCATGAAATTTGATTTTCTAAGTCTTTTAAGGTTTCAAAGATATTTTTCATTCTTCAAGCCTTGTGATTTTCACACCTAAACCTTTAAATTTTTCTTCCAAATTTTCATAACCCCTATCAAGATGGTAAATTCTATGGACTTTGCTTGTGCCTTTAGCTGCAAGAGCTGCTAAGATAAGGGCTGAAGAAGCACGCAAATCTGTAGCCATGACATCAGCAGCGTTAAGTTCTTTTCCGCCTACTATAGTAGCAATATGACCATTTAGTTTAATATCTGCACCCATTCTTAAAAGTTCACTTACATGCATGAAACGATTTTCAAATAGTCTTTCATCGATAATACTAGTTCCATTAGCTTTTAAAGCTAATGCCATAAACTGCGCTTGCATATCGGTTGGAAAGCCTGGATATTCGCTTGTCATGATTTCTACAGGTTTAATTTCTTTAGCAGGAAGTAGAGTGATGCTATCTTCTGCAATCAGGGTTTCAAAACCCATTTGATGAAGTTTTGCTAAAACTGCACTAAGATGAGTGGCATTAACTTTATTTAAAGTAATTTTAGAATTTGTAATAGCCCCAGCACAAAGATAAGTTCCTGCCTCAATTCTATCAGGTATAACACTAAATTCTTTAAATTCTAAAAGTTCTCCATCGCTGCCATAAATTTCAAGCTCGTCTGTACCTATGCCTTTGATTTCAAGTCCTGCGTCTTTTAAAACTTCGCAAAGTTGAACAACTTCGGGTTCTTTTGCAACATTTAAGAGTTTGGTTTTACCTTTAGCTAAAGCTGCTGCCATGATGATGTTTTCGCTACCTGTAACCGTGATTTTATCAAAAAGAATTTCATTGCCTTTTAAATTTCCACTAGCTACGACATAGCCTTGTTTGATTTGTATATTTGCCCCCATTTTTTCCAAGGCTAAAAGATGTAAATCAATAGGTCTTTGTCCTATGGCACATCCACCAGGCAAAGATACTTCACAATGCCCAAAACGAGCAAGTAAAGGCCCTAGGGTAAGTATGGAAGCACGCATTTTGCGTACAATGTCATATTTGGCTATAGTTTGATTAAGGGTGTTTGTGTTTAATAAAGCACTATTATTTTGAAAATTGACTTTAGCTCCTAAATTTTCTAGCAAAGATATAAGAGTTTTTATATCAGCAACATTAGGAATATTGTTGATTTTTGCTTCATTTTTAGCAAGTATGCTTGAAACGATCAAGGGTAGGGCGGCATTTTTTGCCCCGCTTATTGCAACATTTCCGCTTAGATGATTTGTGCCTTCGATTTCTAGATAAGTCATATTTTTCCTTGAAAAAGTTTAAAAATGCACTATTATAGCATTCTTAAACTTTTGAAAAAATATAATCAAGCTTGTTGGCTTTGGAGTTCTTGAATTTGAGCTTGAATTACATCTGCTTGAGATTTTAGCACATCAATTTGTTTTTGAAATGTCGTTTTCATTTGTTCGTTAGCGTTTGTCATTTTTTGAGTAAGTTCTGCAATTTTAGCTAAAATTTCGGCTAATTTTGCTATTAAAGCCTCTAATGTGGGATTTACGCCACCTTTGCTACTTTGAATGGAATTTTGGTCTTTGTGGTTTTCTATTTTTTCTTGACTTACTTTGATTTCATATTCTTTTTCATTTTTTGAATTTGCTTGACTTAAACTTCTTGCTTCATCTGAAATTTGAATTTTAACCACATTGTCACTATGAACATTACTTGCTAAATCATTGTTTTTGTTTATTTGTGTTTGATAATTGCTAAAATTTGTTGTCAAAGTATCTATTTTCATCTTAAATCTTTTTAAATTAATTTATATTGTTATCGGTTTTTTTATTTATAAATTTATATTAATGATAATTATTTTAAGGATATTTTATTTTAGATTTTCATATTTATATTTTAAATGCAAAAAAGACTAAAGTTTCATAAAGTTTTTAAGTATTTTTTTACCTTTTTGAGTTAAAACCGCTTCAGGGTGAAATTGCAATCCATAAATAGGATATTTTTTATGTTTAATTGCCATAATAATATTTTCTGAATTATGAGCTAAAATTTTGCATTTTTTAGGCATAGAGCTAATATGTAAAGAATGATATAAACAAATTTCAATTTCTTTTTTAATACCTTTAAAAATAGGATCTTTTTTAAAATAAAGTTTAGAAATTTTACCATGCATGGGATTTTGCATTTTAGAAACCCTACCGCCAAAAATTTCAGCTATACACTGATGTCCTAAACATATACCTAAAATTTTTTTATTTTTTTTAAAATATTTGATTGCTTTTAAGCTTAATTTAGATTCCTTAGGAGAATGAGGCCCAGGAGAGATGATAAGATGAGTAAAATCAAATTTTTCTAATTCTTTAGCTTTTTTAAAGGCATCATTTTTTATCACTTTACATTCAAAACCAAGTTCTTTAAGATAATAGATGATGGTATAACTAAAAGAATCATAATTATCTATAAATAAAATTTTCTTCATTGTAATTTTACCTTTTTTAAACCACGCACGGAATTAATGCAATAAATATTTTCTGCTTCAAATAAATCTTGTTTAAATAATGCTTTTTCTTTTATCAAACCAAGATTGACTAAGAAATTTCTATATACGCCATTTAACATACCACTTTGAATTTGTGGAGTATAAAATTGAGCGTTTTTTTCTAAGATGAGATTGGTTCTTGAGCCTTCGCAAAGTTCATCTTTTTCGTTAAAAAAAGCTATGTCATAACACAAGTTTTGCTGCCATTTGTATGAGTGTTGATTATAAAAACTACGTAAAGAGCTTTTGTGATAGAGATTGTCACTTTTTGAGTTAATTTTATCATCACTTAAAAGCAAAATATCGTTTGAATTTTGTTTTGGGGCACTTTGTTGAAATTCGTATCTTCCGTCTTTGTATAAAATAAGCTTTAAAATTCCTTCTTTATGTGGATTTTTAAAGGGTAGGGGAAAATTATAAAATAAAGAATGTTTTTTGTGGAAAATTTTTTCATCGAGTTTAAAAAGTGTAAAATTTTGATATTCTTTATAAGAACTTTTTTGGTTTAAAATATTATAAAAATCTTTAAAGAGCTTGTGAGTATTAAAATTAAATTTAAGAGCTGAATTTATAAGCCTTAATAAATGTTCTTTTAAAAATAAAATTTGAGAATTTTTAAAATACATGGTTTCAAAAAGATGAAAATCACAAGGATTTAAGATCGCACTTTTAAGTTTTAATTCTTCAAATTCATCTTTGAATTTTGAGTCCCAAACCAAGCCACTACCGGTGCTATAAGTATAAATTTCATCTTGTTTTTCTAAGGTGCGTATGGCTACGCTAAATTTATTTTTATTTTTGTGTATTAAACCTATAGTTCCGCAATAAATACCACGATCTCTTTGTTCTAATTCTTCAATAAATTTAATGCTTTCAAGCTTTGGAGCACCTGTAATAGAACCGCAAGGAAAGAGAGCTTTAAAAATTTGATATAAAGAAATATTTTTTTTAAGTTTTCCTTGTATGCTTGAAGTCATTTGGTGTAAAGTAGGGTGACTTTGAATTTCAAAAAGTTTGGTTTTTAAGCTTTTTTTTGTGATGATTTTTGAAAGATCGTTGCGTAAAAGATCGCAAATCATAACATTTTCACTTAGATTTTTTGTATCATTTTGCAAGAAAATTTTATTTTCTTCATCTTTTATAGGATCTTTATCACGCTTAATTGTGCCTTTCATAGGTTTTGTAAATATTTTTCTTTTTTTGGTCTTGAAGAAAAGTTCAGGAGAGAAGGACAAAATTTCTCTTGTTTCATCTTTTATAAAAGCTTTAAATTCAGTATCTTGTCTAGAAAGCAAAAGTTTAAAAAGTTCAAAAGAATCCATTTTGCTATGAAATTTAAAATTTTGAGTGAGATTGATTTGATAAACTCTTCCTTTGGAGATTGCCTCTTTAACCTTGATGAAATTTTCTTTGTAATTATCTTGATCTAAAAAATTTATAAATTCAGGAATAAATTTTTCTTCATCAATATCTTCTTTTTGAAGTTTTTTTCTTTTTTTAAAAGCAAATACAGACAAATAAGCTTTTTTACTTGTGAAATTTTTATCTTGAAAATATCTATATAGCTCATAATCAGCAGGCATTAAAATATAAAAATCATTTTTATATTTTTCTATAAATTTAAAGCATTTTTTACATTCTTTGTGGTTAAAGGCTTTTAAAATGTGTTTTAAATCATAGTAAAAATATTTACCAAAAACAGCGTAGTTTTCAAGAGTCACTTAATTCCTTTGCAACCTGTGCGGCAAGTTTTAATTTATCATTATCAAAATGAGTGTAAATTCTTGAAGTGTTTAAACTTGCATGCCCTAAAGCTTCTTGAACTAAAACTAAATCTTTTTGTTTTTTATAAAGCAGGGTGGCAAAAGTATGGCGCAACATATGAGCACCATTTTTTTGTTTGCGAATTCCTGCGCGAAATAAAAGCTGTTCTACTATACGACTGACATAAGATTGAGTCAGTGGAGTGCCTTTTTTATTGACAAAAAGTAGGGCGTCTTTACTCATATAATTAATACTTACATTTTTAAGCAAATCGTAAATAAGTTCTTTTTTTATCATTACAACACGATATTTATTGCCTTTAGCTCTTATTCTTATGATATAAAGATCGTTTTCTTCGCTAATATCACCCATTTTGATATTGATAGCTTCGCTTACCCGTATGCCTGTAAAAATGATGATTTTAATAATAAGTTTATTGCGTATGGTATTGTTTTTAAAATCTGCACTTTCAATAGCATCAAGAAATTTTTTAAGTTCTTCTTCACTCATAAATTCGGGTAATTTCACCCCTTTAGAACCTGCTATACCTGCCCAGTTTTTAAGATTGATATCAAAAATATGTGCTTTTTCATCTTCTTCGTTTTGCTTGTCTAAAAAATCAAAAAAATTAATCACAGCAATACGGTAATTTTTTTTACTTGCATCTGATAAAGCACCTGTTATGCTTGCTAAAACTTCTACAATGAGTTCTTTATCAATCTGTTTTAAAGAATAAAGTTTGTAAAAATTTAAATATTCAAATACTTTTTTTAAGGGGTTAAAATAAGTATTAACTCCACTTAAACCAGCATTTCTTGCTTTTTTTACTAGAGCGTCAAGTTCTTCGATGTTCTTTACACCTTTTGTAAGGGCAAAATTAACTTCTGCTAAAGCTTGTGGATTTTTTAACTCTTTGTTAGATAGCGAATTGAGTTTAAATTTTACATATTTTGCCAGCCAAAATAAAAATGATTTTTCAAAATTTTCTTCACAATCTAAAGGGTATTTCATAAAAACTTTTCCTAAAATATAAATTTTTAGCTTTTTAATTAGAAAAGGTATTTTAGTATTAACTTAGTAAAAAAAAGCTTTTTTAGGAAAAAGTTTGTTTTGCATGCGAGGCAAAAAGATTAAAATATTTTTATTAAATAAATCTTATATCAATCATAAAAAGATATGATAAAAGGTAAAAATATGTAAAATTTATAATTTTGTATTGAAAACTGTAATTTTCAAACTTTTTTATATACACCTAGATTATTCTACTTTGATATAGGTTAAGCTGCTATTTTTACATACTTTTATGATTTTACCTTTTGAATGAAATAAACTTATCCACAAAATATAATGTAAAAAATTGATAATTTTATTTCGTAAATTAAAATTATATTTTACTTTTCTTGAAAATTATAAAGAATATTTAAAAATTAAATTATTTTATATTATTATCAAAATATATATAAAAATGATAACTTGTGCATTAAATTTTTTAATCCCCTATTCTTGATTTTTAGTTAAATTAAATATTCTTAAGTTATAAAATTTTTTAAGAACATTTTTATTTTAATAGTTTTATAATTGTTATTACATAAAAACTTAATAAAAAGTTTTATCAAAACCAAATTTCAAGGAGAGGGTAATAAAATTTCCAGTAAAATTAGCAAGATCTATTGTTGTATGTGCTTTTTTAGCAGGCATAAGTGCTAGTGCATTAAGTGAAGGTAAAGAATATGTAATTCTTAAAAATCCTATTGCTAACGCTGATAATTCATTGATTGAAATTTTTTCTTATCGCTGTACTCATTGTTATAATCATCTCAAATTTAATACCATGGGTAAAGTTAAAGAAAAATTACCTAATTTAACTTATAAATTTTATCCTGTAAGTTCTATGGGAGATTATGGAAAGCAAGCTAATGAAATTTTTGCTTTTGCGGCATTTAAGGATGGTGTAAATAAAACTGATCTTACGGATAAAAATAGTTTAACTCATAAAGTTGCTGAAGCTTATTTTAATGTATATTTTAAGAAAAAACAAAGATGGGAAAATGGTAAAAATCCTGAAGCTTTTTATAGTGTCGGTTTAAAAGCAATGAATGTAAATAAAGCTGATTTGGAAAATTTCTTAAAAACTTCAGAGGCTGCAGAGCTTTTAAAAAGTTATGAAATTGCCAACCCTATTTCGCAAAATTATGACACCCTTGCTTTTGTTTTTAATGGAAAATATCAAATCATTCCAAGTGCAATCAACTCTCCAGAGGCTTTGATTGAAATTATTAAAGAACTTAGCAAGCAAAAATGAGAGTTGTATAAAAATGAAAGATAATTGCAGAAATTTTTCACTTTCTAAATGGCAAGATACGCGCAAGCCTTGGTTAATTTTGATTATAGTTACTATAGGGCTTACTTGTATAGCACATTTTTTATTTCAAGAATATCTTTTTATGGAACCTTGCGAACAATGTGTATATATAAGATTTGATATGCTTGTTATAGCTATAGGTGGTATGATTGCATTAATCAACCCTACAAATAATATTTTAAAAATTTTTTCTTATAGCTTAGCTTTTTATGGAATTTGGCTTGGCTTGGAGCATTGTCTAACTTTAAATCATATTCATGAAGTGGTTCATTCTGAAAATCCTTTTGCAGGTGTAGATGGATGTCGTGAAATTCCTATTTATCCATTTAATTTACCTTTGTATAAATGGGCTCCTAGTTGGTTTTTGCCAACAGGAGAATGTGGGATGGATACCCCTGTAGTTTCAGAAAATGCTTATAATCATCTTAATGCTTTTCAGAAATTTTTTATAGGAACTCCACCTGATTTCGAAAATGGGCTTTATAGCAATGGTTGGTATTTGATTCCTAATTTAAAGTTTATGAATATGGCAATTTGCTGTCTTATAACATTTTTATGTTGTTTTATTGTGCTTTTTGCAATGTTTATAGCCTATGTTTTAGATAAAAATAAATCTAATACTAAAATTTTTGCATTGGTGATTGTTATTTTGGTTTTGGTGCTTAAATTTATAGGCGAACCAAAAAATCCAAATCAAAATATAGCTAGTTTAATTCATTTGAATCAAGTCGTTTTAAGATGCTCTTAAAATACGCAACAAATTATTTTTGTTGTGTATTATTAAAATTTTATTAAGCTATTTTATGATGGCTTAAATAATTTTAAAGGATTTATCATGAGACTTAGCAAAACTCTTTGCATGGCACTTTTGGTGGGTTCTACCCTGCTTGCGCCTAATGCTTTAATGGCCATGGGTGATCCTAGTGGAGTGAAAATAGATTAGCAAATTCAAGGACAAATAGGTATGATTAAAATGAATCCTTATGGATTGTCTCCTTTGACCGCTATTATCACGAATAATTGGTTATGTCTTAAGCGATATAAAAAAATCAAATGGTCAAACTATTTCTTATAATGTGAATTCTAAAATGGCTAAGACGTATGGTGGAATTCCTATTTTTGGACTTTATCCTTCTTATTTAAATACAGTAAAGGTAAGTTATGCTAAATCTACAAATAGTAAAAGTCAAAAAATCATTGATGAGATTTATAAAATTGCAACTCCAGGGGTTAGTATAGAACCAAGTGGAAGGCACTGATCAAAGAGGAACTCCTTTTGAAAATGTGAAAGTATTAAAAATGGATTCAAAATTTTCAGATAGACTATATTTAGTAAATAATGCTCTTGGAAAATAATCTGGCAAAGACTCATAATCTGTATGGAATAATCCTGTAGGTGGTGCTATGGAATGGGATGAAAATTCAAATGTCTTTATCATAAGATACCAAGGGTGAAATCAGATGGTATTATGATAACAATAAACTAATGAACTGGGACAATATTTATAATCGTGGAATTATGATGAGTTTTCGTCAAAACAAAGATAGAGCTTTAACTTGGGGATTTGGTCAAAGATATATAAAATACGATATCTTAGAAAGAGAAATTTTCAATCGCAAATTACCTGCTGTCTATATAGATTTTTTCTCATGCTATGGACAATATGCAAAATGGGCATTATTTATTTAAGAGTAGCTTCAGCAAATACTTTGCGTCCAGATGGTAAGCATGTACGCGCTGTGCGTGATACTATTGTAGAGGTAGATGAGAATGGTAATGTTGTTGATGATTAGAGATTGTATGAGATTTTAGATCCTTATAGAAGTACTATTATCAAAGCTTTAGATCAAGGTGTAGTGTGTTTAAATATAGATGCAAGCAAAGCGGGTAAAACTTTAAGTGATGAAGAACTTGCCAAAATGGATGAAAGCGACAAATTTGGAGATATAGCAGGTATAGGCAGGAATTTGGGCTCATGTAAATAGCGTTGATTATGATCCAAGTGATGATAGTATTATTATTTCTAGTCGCCATCAAAGTGCTGTTGTTGAAATTGGTCGTGATAAAAAATAAAATGGATTTTAGGGGCACATAAAGGGTGGAATAAAGAATTTCAAAAATATTTATTGCAACCTGTAGATAAAAATGGCAAAAAAATTGTTTGCGATGATTATAGCAAATGCCCAGGTTATGAAAATGACAATGGTGGATTTGATTTTACTTGGACGCAGCATACAAGCTGGAGAATTGATAGTAAATCAAACAAGCGTTATATTTATATAAGTGTTTTTGATAATGGTGATGCAAGAGGAGCTGAACAACCTGTATTTGCAAGTCAAAAATATTCTCGTGCTGTAATTTATAAAATCGATCAGCAAAATAAAACTGTGGAACAAATTTGGGAATATGGCAAAATCGTGGAAATAAATGGTTTTCTCCTGTAACTTCTTTAACTCAATATGAACCAGATAAAAATTCTATTATGGTTTATAGTGCAACAGCCTGAATGGCTTTTGATCTTAGTAAAGGTGTAAATCTTGGAGAGCCAAAACCTGAAATTGATGAATTTAACTAGGGTGCCAAGGAACCTTTGGTTCAAATTCAATTTAGCGGTTCAGGAACGGGTTATCAAGCAATGCCTTTTAGTATTGATCAATAAAAATTACCAAAAAATAAATTTTGGCGGCTTATTTATTTTTTTTAAATAAAATTATCTTTGAAAATTTTATTTAACTAAAGGATATAATATGCGTAAATTTTTTTGCAAATTTGTTTTAACGCTTGTATTTTGTTCAAGTTTTGCATTAGCAAATAATAGTTTTATTACTCTTAATCCAAGTTTACCTAGCTCTGAAAATAGTGTAATAGAAGCATTTTCTTATAAATGTATACATTGTTACAATCATCATAAATTTGGAACTCTTGAAAAACTGAGAGAAGCTTTTCCAAATTTACATTTTAAACTCTATCCTGTAAGTTTAATGAATGGGGAATTTTCCAAAGAAATGAATGAGCTTTTTGCCTTTGCTCAATACAAAGATGAGCAAAATGGTAAAGACGCGAGTTATTCTGATAGTTTATCTCATAAACTTGCTGATGTTTATTTTGTTTCTTATTTTTTAAACAAGCAAAGAAATTTTTCAAATTTAAATGAATTTTACGACATAGGTTTAAAGGCTATGAATGTAAATAAAAATGAAGTATTAAATTTTTTAAATACCCCAAAAGCTAAAGAAATTTTAAGCGAGTTTCAAAGAGCTAATGATATAGCTAAAACCTATGGCACCCCTGCTTTTGTTGTTAATGGAAAATATCAAATTAACCCAAGTGCAATCAATTCGATGCAAGATTTAGAAGATCTAGTTAAAAAATTAAGTAATATGAAATAATAAATTTTTAAGGCAATAAAAATTGCCTTAAAAATTATTTTTTGATCATATTTGTATAAGGTCCATAGCGATGTTGGGTTATAGAAAAGCTATCATCATAAGGTCCTACATCCATATCTAAAGGCTTAACATTTCTATCTGGAAAGTCTTTATTTCTATTTGCTTTCATAGGACGAGCTTGTGAATTCATGTAAGCTGCTACATCATAAGCATCTTCAAGACTTAAGTCAGGCGCACCTTGAGGCATATTTTCTTTAATATAAGAAGCAGCTTTGATAAGACGATACATTCCAGCTCCTGTATTATAACTATCATCACCCCAAAGTGGTGGATAAAGATAATACGCCCCTGTGCTATCCTCATTTTTAAGCCCTAATCCATTTTCTTGATGACAAACGGCACATTTATCCATATAAATTGCCTTACCTTTTTTAGGATCAGCTGCTCTTAAGATGAAATCTATCTTCTTAAGTCCCTGTCCTTCTATCTTAGCTCCTACTGGAACTCCTTGAGATAACCATTGCATATAAGTTAGCATAGCTTTCATTTCAGGTGTATCACTAGACATTTTTTTGCCATTCATAGAGCGTTCAAAACAGCCATTAATCCTATCTGCTAAGGTAATTACTTTATCTCCTCTTGCATTATATTGTGGAAATCTTGCCCAAATTCCTACAAAACCCGATTGATTTTGCACACTTCCACCATTAGCATGACAGCTTGAACAAGAAAGATTATTTCCCGCAAATCTTTTTTTAGGATCTTTGGCTTGTGGACCCACATACTTGCTTGTTTCATTAAGAATTTTATTTCCCAAGATAACCATTTTGCTATATTCTGATTTTTTTGGCATTTTAGTTTCATCTATAGTGCCATCTTCATTTAATTCCTTAGGTAAATTCCATTTGGCAGTAGGCAGATCAATACCTGTTGCACTCTTAGTTTTTTCCAAATTTGGATTTAAGGCTAAAGCACAACTTCCACATAACAACAAAGTTAAAATTATAGAAAATTTATTCATCAATTTTCCTCCTTATTTTGCGTAATTTAAATTCAGTATAAGACTTTATTTAGAAAAAGTCAATAAAACCTAATTACATTTTAAGAAAAAAGCTTTAAACCTTAAAATAATATTCGTTTATATTTAAAATAGAACTTATATATTTAAAGCAAAAATAAAGTTTTTTCGCTATAATAAAATCTTGCAATATTTTTAAAGGTTAGGTTAATGAAAAATTTAAGCATTCAAGAAAAAAAAGACTTAGACAACTGCGTTTTTCAAAATCTTGGAAGGCAAGATACTTTTACTTTAAGCGTGGTTTTTAAAAATTTTTATTTCAAAATTAAAGCATTTATTTATTCTAAATAATACCACTTAAAATCCTTTTTTGTGTAGGAAAGATCTTTAAAAGAAGGTGATTGGATAAATAGTTTGCACTCTTTATCCAAATTTTCTATCCCGTATATTTTCATAGCCATTCTTGAGTCATGTCTTGTAAGTTCTATTCCAACGCAAGCTTGATTGTTGATTTTGTAAAGTAAAGTGCCACCATCTTTTTCATCTATATTTAAAATATCCAAATTCTTATTTTTACTCATATCTTTTACATCTTTACTAAAAGAATATCGGAGTTTATAATATATCATAATATCCTGCATGGTATTTTTCAAATTTTGTAAATTTTCATTAATCAAATATCCATTATTTTTATAAAGTTTTAAAAAATCTTCATTAAGAAATTTTTGAAAACTTTCATCTTTAGATAATTTTTGACAAGAATTATAGCTATTTAAAATTCTAACTTGACCAGCTTCTATTAAAAGTTCAAGGCAATCTTTATTTTCTTGTGAAAATTGCACTAATTTAACTTCTTGAATCTTAAAATCTTTATTTGGTTTTTTTTCATAAGCAAAATCATTTAATTTTTCATAAATATTAGCAAAACTTAAAGAATATAAACTAAAAAAAATTAAAATACACTTTTTCATTGAAAAAAATCTTTGTATTTATTTTTTAGAAATTCCACCACTTCTAAAATTTCATCAACCCCTTCTTTGTTGGAATTTTCGAGTACATTATCTATATTATCAATATAAGCTTCTATTGCATTTTCTAATTTTTCTCTTTTAACTCCAGCGTATAAAAGCATAGCTTCTAAAACTATGCTAAGCTCATATTGTAAATCTTCTAATTCATTTTTTAAGGTTTTATTATTGTTTTGATTCATTGTTTTCCTTTTTAAGTTCTTTGCTTTTAATTAAATCAATAATTTGAGCCTTAATATAATTATAATTTGCTCCATCTTTAAATGTCGCAAAAAGTCCACCACTAGCATTTTTATGTCCGCCACCACCTACTAAATTTTTAGCCATTAAACTTACATCTATTTTTCCATTTGCACGAAAACTTAAGGTTTTTCTAGAACTAACATCAATAAAAAAGTCATAATCAGGATTTTTTACTAAAAAATCATTTCCAATAACAGAAGTATTGCCTATATTTGAAGTTAAGATGCCTTTATGGCCTTCATATTCTATGCTGAAATTTTCTTTTAGCTCACTTAGTTTTTCAACTACAAAATAAGAAATTAAATTAGAAAGAGTATCATCATTTTTTCTGGCAAAATAATCCTTTTTTATAAAATGAGTAGCATTATCGAGTAAAATATTTGCATTTTCTTTTCCTATAAATTTCCAAGCCTTATCAAGCAAGAAAAACATATAATCAATTTGAGATTCTTTAAACATTACACGATTTATTTCTTTTGCATTGGCAATCAAGCCTAAAAAAACCTTTCCAAGTTCAAAATTTTCATCCTCGCTTAGCCAAATATCAACAGCATTAACCACATCAACAAATTTTGAAAGTTCTAAAACAGGAGTACAGATTTTAGAGAAAAAATCATAAACGATTTTAGTTGCACATCTTTTAGAATCAAGTAAATACCAAGAATATTTTTGAGCACATTCTTCGCCACTTTGATGATGATCAAGAAGAAAAATTTTAGTATTTTTCTCTTTGCAAATTTTTTCAAATTCTTCACATTGATTTAAATTTAAATTTAAATCTGTTATTAGAATAATAGCTTTTCCGAAATTTTCATCTTTTTCTATATCGCCTATAATAGAGTTAAAATTTTCATTAATTTCTTTGCCATAATTAGAATTATAAAATTTCACATTTTTAAAATAAAAATTTACTATAAATTGACAAGCATAGCCATCAAGATCTGTATGTGAAAGATGATAAATTTTCATTATATTCCTTAAAGTTCTATCCTAATAATACCCTCGGTATTAAAATTTGTATTTTCTGCAATTTCTGCAAAACTTAACACTACTATATTAATGCTAAAATTATAACAAATATCAGCAATGAATTTTCTAAGCTGCGGTTCAACGCAAAGTATAAAAGGCTTGATACGACCATTTGCTACTGCGGCAACTTCAGCCCTTAGAGTATCTACTAAAGTACCTGTTTGAGCTACACTTAAAGGCAAGTGATAACTTCCATCTCTAAATTGTACATTTTCCATTAAAACCGCAGAACTAGCAGAGTCTAATATAAAAATATCCAAATTTCCTTTATCATCTAAATACATATTTGTAATCATCCTAGCTAAGGACGCCCTTACATGTTCAATAATCATATCAAAACTCTTGCTTACTTCTGCTATATCGCTTACAGATTCTAAAATAGTAAGCATATCTTTAATTGGTATGTGATGCTTAAGCAAGTCTTTGAGAATTTTTTGAATAAGACTTACAGGTGCAACACCTAAAGCACCTTCTACGATGATTGGATAATCATTTTTAACCTTATCAAGAAGATTTTGTACCTCTTGGCGTGTGAGAAGTTCGCTTGCGTGCGCTTTGATAAGTTCGCTCATATGTGTTGAAATAACACTTGCAGGATCTATTACTATATAGCCATTTAATGTTGCTTCATCTTTTAAATTCGCATCAATCCAAAGTGCATCAGAGTTAAAAGCGGGTTCTTTTGTAGCAATCCCTTCTATCTCTTCTGTGATAAAACCACTATCCATGGCTAAATATTTATCCGGATAAATTTCAGCACTTGCTATAGACACGCCCTTGAGTTTAAAACTATACTCATTTGGTTTAAGTCTTAAATTATCTCTTATTCTTATTTTTGGCATTAAAAATCCTAAACTTTCAGCAATACTTCTTCTCATTGAGCGAATTCTTTCTGTAAGTTCGTTTTCAGCAAGCTTAATAAGTCCGTATCCAAGTTCAAGTTCTAAAATTTCAACTTTGAGTATATCGTTAATCTTGTGCTCTTCTTCTTTGAGAATTTCTTCTTCGCTTTTCTTAGCAGGCGCTGCCGTTGTCCCACCTGCTCCACTTTGAGATGCAGCTGCGGCACTTGGTTTGCTTTTTTTAACTGTAGTTATATCAATTTTACCTTCCTTAACCTGCTTGGTAAGATAGCCAAGGCTTAAAAATACTAAAGCCATAAAGCCCAAGGATAAAGTTGGCAAACCAGGCACTAACGCAAAGATAAAAAGTACAAAACCTACTATTAAAAGCGTGCGATATTCGCTTAAAAGTTGAGTTAAAGTTCCTTCTGCAAAATTTTCCTCATCTTTGCTTGCACGAGTGATAATTATAGCGGTTGCGGTAGAAGTAATAAGCCCTGGAATTTGAGATACAAGTCCATCACCTATGGTTAAAATAGTATAGGTAGAAGCAGCATCGCTTAAAGCCATATCGTGCTGAAAAGATCCTATTAAAAAACCACCTATGATATTTATAATAGTTATGATAATTCCTGCAACAGCATCTCCTTTGATAAATTTAGAAGAACCATCCATTGCACCATAGAAGTTTGCCTCAGCAATAACTTCTTGACGTCTTGCTCTAGCGGTTTGTTCATCAATAAGTCCTGCATTTAAATCCGCATCAATAGCCATTTGTTTACCCGGCATCGCATCAAGTGTAAATCTTGCTTGTACTTCAGAAACCCTTGTACTACCTTTTGTTACAACCATGAAATTAATCAATACTAAAATACAAAATACAATCACGCCAATGACCATATTTCCACCAACAACAAATTCTCCAAATGCTGCTATAATCTCACTCACAGCTTCAGGGCCGTTTTGCCCTTCGCTTAAAATCATCCTTGTGGTAGCTATATTTAATGAAAGCCTAAATAAAGTGATAATCAAGATTAAAGTTGGAAAAGTTGTTAAATCTGTCGGTTTGGGTATATAAATAGAAATTAAAATAATTAATACCGATAAAGCTATACTTAAAGCCAAGAAAAAGTCCAAAATAGGACTTGGTAAAGGAACTATAATAATAGCTAAAATACAAACTAAAAAACCAACAATAGTCAAGCTTTTAGCTTTTAAAACAGGAGCGATTAAAGGCCCCAAGAAAGGAAAAACTAAATCGACTATTTTATTTTTTGCCATTATTTTTCATAATATCTTCTAAAGTAATAGAATCTAAAAATTCATCTACTTTATTTTGTAAATTTACTAACATAGGCATTAAGGTGCAATTTTCTTCTTTATTATTTGGACAAGTGCCACCACTGCATTCAAATACACTGATATCCTTTTTTTCAGCACTATTAACAATTTCTTTTATAGTATATTGACTCGGTTCTTTGATTAAAACAAAACCACCTTTTGCCCCTTTAAAGGATTTTAACAAGCCATCTTTAGCTAAAGTTTGTAAAATTTTAGCTAAAAAACTTTTAGGAATATCAAGCTCTAAAGCTAAAGAATCTACATCTTGAGGTGTTTCTTTTTGAGAAATATAAATTAAAGAAAGTAAAGCGTATTCGCTAGCTTTGGTAAATAGCACAGATTCTCCTTGTTATAACTACAGAAATAGCTGTAATTATAATAAATAATTCTTAGAAAAAGACTTAAATTTTGACAAAACCTTCTAAAAAAGATAAATTCAGTTTATTTTTTGCTTTTTAAGATAAAATTACAGTTCTTTAATTTTATTATTTTACCAATCAGGAGGTCTATCATGGCTTTAGATTCGGCCAAAAAAGCAGAAATAGTTGCGAAATTCGCTAAAAAACCAGGTGATACTGGTTCAACAGAAGTTCAAGTAGCTCTTTTAACTGCAAGAATTGCAGAACTTACAGAACATTTAAAAATCTACAAAAAAGACTTTTCATCAAGATTAGGACTTCTAAAACTTGTAGGTCAAAGAAAAAGACTTTTATCTTATCTTAAAAGAAAAGATTATAATTCTTATAGTAAGTTAATTACTGAATTAAATCTTAGAGATAAATAATTTTTAAGCCCTTTTTACGGGGCTTTTGTCTTTTAAATTTCTTCTTTTGTAATCAGTTTTATATATCAAAAACACAAGAAAAATCTTACAAGATTTCCCTTTGTCCTTTGGCATCAGGTTCGCTTAAAATCCCGTTTTGCGTAAGTTGTTCAATAATATTTGCAGAGCGGTTATAGCCGATTTTTAAACGGCGTTGTAAATAAGAAATGCTTGTTTTTCCATCTTCTAAGATTACTCTTTTAGCTTCTTCATAAAGCTCATCTACTTCCCCATCAAAGCTTTCATTTGTTGTAACACCTACGCTTTGTTGATCCTTTAAAAAGCTTTCATCATATTCTACGCTTTGTTGATCCTTTAGAAAATCCACGATTTTTTCTATTTCAAATTCGCTTGCAAAAGGCGCATGCAAACGCACTATAGAGCTTGTTCCAGGAGGAGTAAATAAACAATCCCCTCTTCCAAGTAAACTTTCAGCACCCATAGCATCTAAAATAACTTTAGAGTCAATTTTTTGCCCTACTTTATAAGAAATTCTACTTGGTAAATTCGCTTTAATTAGTCCTGTTACAACATCAACAGAAGGTCGTTGTGTAGCTACAATCAAGTGGATTCCACTTGCTCTTGCCATTTGCGCAAGTCTTCCTATATAAAATTCTACATCTTTACCCGCAGTCATCATTAAATCAGCAAGTTCATCGATAATTACTACAATAAAAGGAAGTTCTTCTCCGCCTAATTCTTTCATTTTTTCATTGTAATTTTCTATATTTTTGGTTTTTGCATCAGCCATTAAGCGATAGCGTCTTTCCATTTCAGCTACCATATTTGAAAGCGCATTGACTGCTTTTTTTGGATCTGTGATAACAGGAGTTAAAAGATGAGGAATGTCATTATAAATGCTAAATTCAAGCATCTTAGGATCTATCATCATCAAACGCAAGGTTTTTGGAGAGTTGCGATATAAAAGACTTAAAAGCATAGAATTTATCCCCACACTTTTACCACTACCTGTCGTTCCTGCGATGAGTAAATGCGGAAGTTTTTTAAGATCGGTTACAAAAGCATTGCCTACTATATCTTTACCTAAAGCTATGGTTAAAGGACTTTTAGCGTTTTTAAAAACTTCACTTTGTAAAATTTCTCTTAAATAAATGGTTTGAATTTCATCATTTGGAACTTCTATACCTACAACATCTTTTCCTGGTATTGGAGCTTGAATACGGATTGATTTTGCCATTAAAGCCATAGTTAAATCATCTTGCAAATTTAAAATACGACTTACTTTCACATCTGCACTAGGACGAAATTCAAAAGTAGTTACCACAGGACCAACATAAGTGCTTATAACATCGCCGCCTATTTTAAAACGACGCAATTTTTCAAGAAGATTATAAATTTTTTTATCTATTTCACTTTCATTGATTTCTTGTTTGTGTTCTTTTGGATTAGCTAAAAAATCTAATGGCGGCAAGGTGAAATCTTTTGGTTTTTCTACTTCGCCCTGCTCTATTTCACGCAATAAAGCTTGGTTAATAGCAATTTCTTTGGCTAAAACTGCTTTTTGAAGTTTAACTTCTTGATCATTTGTTTTTTCATTATCGATTTTAGTTTCTGTATTTTGGATAAAATCGAGTGTATTTTTTTCTTCTATAACTATTTCATTTATATTTTTTATAGGAGTAGGTTCTATATAAGGATGATTTAACTCTTCTACAATGGGAGCAAATCCAAAGATATTGTCTGCTTTATCTAGATTTTTATTTTCATTTATTTTGTCTGATTCTTCTGTTTCTGTTTTAATTGTTTTTGGGCTATTAAAACTATATTTATTCCCTTCTATAATATCGCTTGAATTTATCGCATCATATTCTTCTAATTTTTTAATTTCTTGTTTTACTTTATTTTCTAAAATTTCATTTTGATAGGCTTTGTATTCTTGTTCTAGTTTTTCTTTTTTTATCAAATTCTCTCTAAGTTCAAGCTCTTTTGTAAAAATTTTTGGTTTAACTTCTTGATTAGAAACTGGAATTTCAATATTTTTACGTTTATAACTTGGCTCATCTAAATTTTTATTTGTATCTATTTGCTTTATATCTTCAAGTTTTTTAGGTTTTAAAAAACGTTCAGGAATCATATCTACCTCTTCTTCTGAAATAAAATTAAAATCTTCATCAAGACTAATGCTCATTTTACTAGCCTTTTGTGCGAAATTTCGCACTTGTTGAGAATGCTCATGAACAAAACTTCTTGATTCTTTTAAACTTTGTTTATCAATCTCTATGGTTTCATCTAAAATTTGATTTTTTAGTTTTTCAAAATTTTCCTTGGCCGTGGTAATTGAATTTTTACTTGCATTGATATTGCTATCTTTAATTATCTGTTCTAAGTTATTGGTTTCCCTTTTTTTGTTTATTTGTAAATTTCCATAAATACTATCTTGCAAAATATTTAATTTTGGAGCTATAGGTTCTGATTTACCTACATCTTCTTTCTCGTTTTCTCCACCAAATACACGCATAAGTAAAGATTTAAAAGCTTGCTCTATTTTTAATAAATAAGTAAAATCTAATTCTATTTTTAAAATTTCTTTTGCAAATTTTGGAAACAATAAAACCAAAGAAAATAGTAGAAGTAAAAGAGCAAAAATTCCACTCCCTGTACGCCCTAAGATTATAGAAAAAAATCCATATACAATTTCTAAAATATACCCAAACTCTCTATAAAAGACAGAAAATAAAAGCAAGGTAGAAAAAAAGGCCAAAGAAAAACCAAAAAGCTCCCTACGCTTAAAATTTTCTATTTTATATTTTTTTTTATAGTAGAGATAATTTAATATAAGCAAAGAAAATGGATAATAATACCCAAATTCTCCAAATAAAAATAAATTAGCCTTGTAAACCCATTCTCCCATGCCAGGTGCTAGCATACAAAGACAAAGATAAAAAATAACAAGCGTGGAGCTGGTAAAAATGGCTTCTTTTTTAATATTCTTTCCTTGAAAATAAAATCAAAGCCAAATTATACCATAAAAAATTTTACATATAATTTAATAAGCTAAGTTGAGAAATTGTTGTACTAGCTTTAAGAGAAGCTTGATATGCAAGTTGAACTTGCATTAAATTCATCATTGCCTCACCATAATCTACATCAATCACATTTGATTTTATACTTTGGACATTAACGCTTAAAAAGGATGTGCGTGTATTAACACCTTCGATAGTATTATGATATGCTCCCATAGTTGTATTAAGCTTGCTAACATGATCTGCTAAATGATCAAGTCTTTCTAAAGCTCCTTGCATACCTGTATTTCTAGGGTTTTCACTTTCGGAGTCTGCTCTCATATTGCCTTTTAAAACAGCATCAATCATTGAATCTAAATCTTTAATAATATCCACATTTGGCTCATCTATAGTTAAAGAATTATTCGCACTAAAACTAAAATTTGGACCATTTTGCACAGTAGAAGTTATGGTAAAAGGAGGTGCTGGAAATTGGCCACTTTGAGAATCACTAAGAGAAATTTCTATATTAGTGCCTGAAGAAAGTTTATCAGTAACACTAATACGACCTTTATAATCCATACTTACATCAACAGTAGCTTGTGAATCTTTCATGAGTTGTTGTATTTGGGTATAATCTGCATTATTAATTTGACCATTATTGGCTTGTATGGTTGTTGTAGGAATTTTATCTGCAGCAAACATACCTATAATATCATTAATTTGACCATAAGTAATATCATTTGATCCTGTAACAACCCCACTATTTCCAGTTGCAGGATTAGTATGCATAATAGGAAAGCTTATGGTTTGACCTGGATTATTAGGATCAGGATAGCTTACAGTTGAAGTTTGTAAATTTATAGTAACATCGTAAGAATTTCCACCTTTGGAATTGACTTTTAAATTTAAAGTAGTACCATTTAGGCTATCTCCTGCCATTACCTCGCTAAGTTTGGTTGAATCAGTGGCATAAGCATTGCTTCCTTTGATAACTTGAGAAACATTACCATAAACAGTATTGCCATTTTTTTCGAAATACACATTATCGTAATCAGCTCCATTAGCAGCATTTCCATCTGTATCTGTCATTTTACTTTTGATAAAATCAGTTTGTTTTAAATCGATTGTGAATTGTTGATTGTTGATTGTTACAGTTACAGGGTTGTTTAATTTTGTTATATCTCCATTATTGGGATTTCCTAGCGCAGCAGTCATCACCCTGTTTGTAACATCTTCCATTGTAATACCTTCATTCTGTGCTGCTTGGATAATATTATTTAATTCAGTTTTATCATCAGCTTGTGGTGTGAAAGCTACAGCATGAAAATCGAGTTTATTATTACCTTGCTTTAGATCTGTAATTTGAATTTGACCACTATCATTCATATTTACTTCTACTACTTTATTATTTGGAGTATTACCATAAAGAGCTCCAATATTTTCCATTACATCTTCTAAAGTATCTTCGGGTTTGACGAGTACAGCACTTTTAAAACTTGTTCCATCGGGTCTTGTACCTTGAACATAAAGAGTTGTTGGAGGAAAATTAAGTTTTAATTCATCATTATCAAAGTCTTTATCGGGGTCTAGTTTGTCATCTTTTACATAACCTTGCCCGATAAGTTGTTGCCATTTAGAATCTCCTGTGAGATATTTGGTTTTATCAGGGTCTTTATTTAAATCCCAACGATTATCTGTAAAACTAACATTAGTGCTTATTTGTTTTTTATAGTCTCCATCTGCTTTAAAAAATAAATCCCAACCTGGTATATTGTATGGGCTTTCAGTTCCAGCTCCAGTTACTACATTAATATTATTTTTATCTCCATAATAATTTCCATTAGAATCAAAAGGTTTGTTTGCAACTTGAGAACCTGCAAAAAGATACTGACCATTAACACTGGTATTTGCAAGCTGAACTATGCTTTCTTTTATACGTTCTAGTTCTTTTGCTATAGCTTCTCTTGAGGTTTGAGAATTGCTATCGCTTGCAGCTTGGGTTACTTTAACTTTAAAATCTTCAAGAAGTTTAACCATATCTTGTAAAGCTTTCATACTATTTTGAGTCATTTCTTGAGCTCTACTTGTTGATTCTTTTACTTGTTCTAACGTTTTAATTTCATATTCAAGACGCGTATTATCTATATAAGTGCTTGCATCTTCATATGAATTTTGTATTTTCAAACCTGAAGCAAGTTGTTGAGATATCTGATATAAAGCACTTTGACCGCCCATAGAATTATTCACACTATTTGTGAAGTTAAGTTTATTTGTAATTCTCATTTTTTTCCTCTAAAGTATTAAAGTTAAAATCTTTTCAAACATTGCTAATAAACAAAAGCAATAACTGTTCCAAAAATTTAAATTATATAATTTTATATTGTCTTTTTGAAAATACTTTTTATTTTTAAAGTATTTTTTAGCCTAAAAAAGTATAATTTTAGCTTTAAATCTTAAAAATGAGCCCGAGTGGTGAAACTGGTAGACGCGCCAGACTCAAAATCTGGTAAGGGCAACCTTGTGTCGGTTCGAGTCCGACCTCGGGCACCATTTGTTTTTTTACTCCCGAGTGTTATTTTTTGGCAAATTATATTCAAAATATTAAAAAAGAGTTTTTATATTTTCAAAAATAGCTTTTTGTATATTATATAAATAACCATAATAATAATTTATTTTACACCTAAATTATATATTAGGTATAAATCTTTTTCATAGATAAAACTAATTATACTGTGTGAGCTATTATCATACTTTATAATATTTTATAAAGCTTTGAAAAATCACTAGGAATTTTGATAATCAAATTTTCATTTTTAAGTTTTAATTTCTTAAATGATAGATTTTATTATCATAGTAAAAACTTTGATTTAAAAATACTTTTTTTAAAAAATACATAGTCTTTACAGTAAATTTTATTTAAAATTTATATCCAGATTGATATAAACATTTATATCAAATCTAGGTTATTGATTTAATATCATCATAAAAAACTTCATCTTGTGAATTTGGATTTGCAAAACCTTGTTTTAAAAGCATATAGCTATGTAAACCTAGTTACATTACCCAAACTTTAAAACCTCTCTCTTGTATTGCTTTTAAAACCCTTGCTATTTTTTTAAATCAATTACAAAGTTTTTATTTTCATTAACAAATCACACTTACTAAATCTATCATTTACTTATACTTACTTCAATCTCACATTCATAATCATATTAGATAAAAAGATACTATCTTTATCAAAGTCTTTTGAGTTATATTCATTTTTTGATTGTATAGTTTGCATAGTTTGCATTAAAGTTGAAAGATTGTATAAACTTAAACTTTCTAATATATTTATAAGTTCTATCTTGCTTAAAGTATTAAAATCATTTAACAAGCTAAGATAATTACTTATAATAGAAGAAGAGTGAATACTATGAAATAAAATTTTATTTTTTATATCTTTTTTAATAAAAAATTGATTATTTTTTATATAAA